>NZ_JAYAZJ010000025.1:0-10341 GCF_037273965.1 Claveliimonas sp.
TACTTCTCCTGTGTATTCCGGCCAGCTTCTGATAGACGCGACAACAGCGTTTTCATTGTTTACAACTTCCAGCTCTTCATCGTAGTCATAAATAACTTCAGGATTTACAGGTACTTCTGCACCAAATTCCACGTGTTCCGGTTCGTGTTTCTCTGTATCCAGTTCTCTTCCTTCCAATGTCCACAGTGTCTTTCCACCATTCAGAAGTCTGATATCCTCAACACCTGCATATTTCAGGATCAGTCCCATTCTGGCTGATGCTGTAGTCGCTGCTGTCGTACCATAAAGCACTACTGTAGTATCTTTTTGGATTCCCAGATCTTCCAGTTTCTTCTGTATCTCTTCGTCAGAAGGACGGTTCCAGTATTTTAACTGTTCTTCCATCGGAATTACTTCATAATCTGCAAGAGCACGGGGACCCGGCACATGATTGATCTCATCTGCGTTTACGTTGATAGCTCCCGGTATATGACCATTTGCATATTCATCCTCTTCGCTGGCCAAAGACACTTCTATGATCTGGAAATCACCTCCATCGAAAGTCTCAGGATTTTTACCGTCTGCAAGATCCTGCACCCACTGCGGATACACATACATCTCATAATGTTCCAGACTTTCCGTTGCCTTTCCGCTTTCCACATATGCATTGTATCCGCCGTCCAGAACAGATAAATTTTCAAAACCGATAGCCTGATACTTTTCTGCTGTCTCCTCTGACACAGTATCATTATCATAGAGAACCGTTTCTTTTGTCACATCCAGTCCGCGTCGTTCCAATTCCAGCTGCATGGTCGTTCCGATAGCTGCTTCCTTCTCCAGATCCATATCCAGCCAGCTTTCCGGGAAATCCACAGCATTTTCAATATGTCCGCCGGATCCTTCTTCTGTTGTCCAGCCGATATACTGTTCTTCTTCTCTCACATCAATAATCTGCACCTTTTCCGGATCCAGATCATCAATTGTAACTGTTGCTATTTCACCTGTTGCAGGCGTGATTGTTTCTTCACTTTCTTTTTCCGTTTCCTGCTTTCCGCATGCCGCCACACTAATAGCTGTCAGCGCGGTGAGCACTGCAATTAATACCTTCTTTTTCATTTGTTTTTCCCCTTTTTTCCATTTTTTCAAATATCATATCCAAAATATACTGAAGTATATAGGCTATGATAATTCCGGTTGCATATATGATCAGTGTATCTGTCCACCCATTTTGAAGATAGAGAAGATAATTACTTTTCATATATTCCAGAAATGTCATATCTCCCAATATGCTGCTGTTGAATATATAGAACAGCATATATGAAAACGGTTTTAAAAGGAAGGTCCCTCCAATTACTGTCAATAAGTATCTCCCCATATGCATACGCTTTTTATGCCATAGAAGACCCAGCAGTCCGGCCTCCACAATCTGAAACAGCAGGACATAAAGAAGTACCCCGCTTCCCATTCCGATATTGTTTAATATAAAACTCGACAGTATTGTATAAACGATACCTGCTGCAGGTCCTAATTCCATTCCAATAAATATTACTGCAACATTATTGGCATAAACTGCTTTTCCCACTGAAGCCACAATTGGTATAATGGCTGTCAGTGCGGTAATGACCGCGGCAATTATCAGCGATAGTATTCCTTTTATAATGTTCCGTTTTTTCATTTTTCAATAAACCTCTTCATTTTCCCCAGAAATTCATCCGTCAAATAAGCCTCCAGCTTCCGCCAGGTCGATTCATTGACAAGTTTCCTCCCCGGCTGCTGGTATTCCACCCAGGCCATGGCACACCAGGTAATTCCCCTAAGACAGGTAACTGTCATATAGGTGTTTGTCCTCTCCCACAGATCATTTACCGGAAATCTCCCATTCACTTCCTCTATATACTTCTCTACAAATGCCCTCATCTCCTTCTCATCAAGGATAACATCCGTCTTCCAGAAGGTAGTGGTAGGCGCAAGAAAATGTCCCAGATCCTGGGCCGGTTCCCCGCAGATCGGTTTTTCCCAGTCGATCAGATAATCCGGGCCTTCTGTTCCATTCATGAGAAAATTGGTGGAATTGAGTTCTGTGTTGATGCAGCACTGATAGGAAGCCGCGGCAAGTGCGTCCGCCTGTTTCCAGGCAAGATCAAGCAGCAGACGTATCTTCTGCTTTTTATCCGCATCTGCCAGATTGCTTTCCATATAAGTGCATACCATCTGCTCGCACTCTTCCAATATCGCTCGGACTGGATTTTCAGGCACTATCAGATGGGTGCATTTCGGAAGAGAAACGCTGTGTATATCTGCAAGACATCCCGCTGCCCGAAAAAGTTCTGTGTGATAATCCAGTGCATGTCCCGGCAGATATTCCATAACCATAACCCCATTTGTAAAATCTTTCAGACTTCCATCTACATAGAAAGGACGCGGCGTACGTCCTGATTCTTCCAGAAGCTTCAGCGCATTGTACTCATATTCAATCTGATGGGCAAGGTGCATCTGACTTCCAAAATTAATCCGCAGAACCAGCTTTTGTCCCGTCACAGGGTGTGTAAACAAATAGTTTCTGTTGTATTCTCCCTGTCCCAGCAGACTGTACTCTTCCTGCACATTATCAGGAAGACAAAGTCCTTTTCTGTAACCTGCAGTTTGGATATAATTGCTTAGACCTTTTGTCTTTTTTATATCTTTTTCTGTACTGTTTCCTGTCTGACTTTCCATAATCTTCCTCCCCGCATATGATGCTACCTTACATCCCGGTACATTTGAGCAATCTTTTCTATATCTTCCTGGTCTCTGTACATTTTCCTTAGTCGATTCATTCTCCACATAAGTTTCAATTTCGGAATCGTCCCTTTCGGAAACCTGCGATCTGACGTGTAGATACGCCTGTCTGCCATCCCAAGCTTTACTCCCATCTCTTTTAAAGTAAGAGAAAACTGATAGTCTTCCATGATAGGTATCTCCGGAAATCTCCCTGCTTCAAAAAAGAGGTCTCGATCCAGAAAAATACCCTGATCCCCGAACATGACTTTGCGATCTTTGATCCTGTGATTAGAGATCACCCTGCATGTAAACATGAAGAAATTTCTGGAGTGGAAAGCAATACCGAAACACCCTGCCCTGTAATCTCTCATGACCTTGCGCATTCTCTCCAATGGATGATCCGGCAGCTCACTGTCGCAGTGCAGGAAAAACAGAATATCTCCGGTACTTTGCTCCGCCCCTTTATTCATCTGCCAGGCCCGGCCTTTTTCTGACCGTATCACCTGGAATCTAGGAGAAATTTTCTCCAGTGTATCGTCTGTGCTTCCCCCGTCCACAAATAGAATCTCACACTTTCCAAGAAGAGGCAAAAGCTGTCTTTGCATTTTTTCAATGGTACGGCTCTCATTGTAGATAGGAATGATAATGGAAATCTTACTGATCTTTGCCAGATATCTGCCTGTAAAACTCTCCTTCAAACGAACATCTTCCAGCATCCGCTTTTTATAGCCTCTTAAGTCCTTTGGTGTATCCATATCGGATAACGTGTCTGTAAATCCAACGGAAAATCCGGCCGATTCGATTTTTAACACTGTCTCTTCCAGTACCTTCCCATGTCCGTAAGTATCCAGGGAAAAAGCTTCTTTCACAGGCTGTTTCATTCCTGTCAGATAATACCCTCCATCTACGGTTTTTCCAAAGACTACATCTTCTGTTTCAAGTACATCAAACGCCTTTTTAAGAATTTTAACCTCAAGTTCCGGTACATCGGCACCTATGAGAAGGCAGGAATCATATTTCTGATCCAGCACCTCTTTCATAGCTCCATACATCCGCTCTCCAAGATGCTTTCCTGTCTGCGGAATCCATCCCTTTACCTCTCCCAGAATGTTTTTCAGTGTTTTCCACCCTTCTTCCGGCGTATAACTGACAAAGACATCCGCCCCGCCGTTTCGGCACTCCATAACAATATCTTTGAGAAAGCAGGTGTGAAGACGGGCGCACTGAACCGGGGAAAGATGAGGCATCATCCTGGTTTTCGTCTTTCCCGGCTCTGGAACTCTTGTAAAAATAATGACTGCTCTTTTCATTGTTACAGAATCTTCTCCAGTATCTCAATTGTATCTGCTACCACTTGAGGGCAGAAATCAAACAAAAGTCCTTTTCCCATAACTTTTTCCATTTCACCCGGCTTTGATATGTCATGTCCCAGAAGTTCTTTGCACATGCAGGAAGGATACTTTTGAGCAAAAAGCCGTTTAAATTCTGCTGTTTTGGCAGTCATCCTGTCCTTTTGCTCCTGATCCCCTTCCCTGTTGTGCCCATAGACCATACCGATGACCATCAAAGCTCCTGTCACTGCCCCGCATGTTTCTCCGCACATCATGCCGCCTCCAAAACAGGCAGACACTTTTCTTGCCTGTTCTTCTGTCAGCTGCATTTTTTCTGCGAATTCTGTTGTCACCACCTGGGAACAGTCAATTCCCTGCATAAAAAGATCTTTAATCTCTTCTTTTGTCATCTTCTTCTCCTTTTTATCCTGTCTGTCTTTTCCTTTATTCTGTAGCGCCGCCGCAGCTGGATCCCTGTCCTGCAGTACATCCGTAACAGTGATTTGCCAGACAGATTTTCCGCTTTTTGAAGGATTTCCCAACCATATTAAAAATTGTCTCCCCCGTCAGGACCGGCAGGTCCGCAGCCTGATTGAAATCACAGTCATATACCCGCCCGTCATAACCTACTGAAATCTGAAAACGGCACATAAGTCCCGGAAGGGTAGCCGCGTTAAATGCGTCAGACAGTTTTTTCATATAACTTTCCAGATTTCCGCTTCGTTTCAGGAAAGCCTCAAAACGCCCCGTCGGGTTATTGGTTATAGTAAAGAGATTGTGAAACACTATTTCATAATCCTGCCACAGTCTGGACTTGTACTCTTTCTCCATGGCACTTTGCACAGGAGGGAAAAAGGCTCCGGCCGGGTTGTAGACCATATTAAGCACCAGATCCTTCTCTTTCCCGTATCCCAGCTCATTTAGCTCCCGGATCATTTCAATGGCTGTCTCAAATGTTCCCTCTCCTCTGACACGATTCATTTCTTTTGCGCGGTAGTAGGGAAGCGAACAGACAATCTCCACCTTGTGATCTGCATAAAATTTCGGCAGATGCCTGTATTTCTCTTCCTTTAATATAACAAGGTTCGTCCGTACAATTACATGGCTGCATATTTTGCATGCCTCATCTACCAGCCATTCAAAATTCGGATTCATCTCCGGCGCACCGCCGGTAATATCGATTGTTTCTACCTTCTGCTCTTTGCATACTTTAAGACAGGCTTCCATCACTTTCCGGTCCATAACCTCTGTCCTTGCAGGCCCTGCTTCCACATGGCAGTGCTTGCAGGCAAGATTGCAGAGCTTTCCCACATTAATCTGCATCACTTCCAGCCTGTCAGTCGTATACCTGTACTCTTCTTCCGTGATCCTCTCTTCAAAATCCGGAATATTTGTCAAATTCTTTAAATCTTCCAATGCCTGATTCATACCCTTACAGCTCCAGTTTCTTTACAATATTTTTCATCTGTACTCCGTGTACCAAAGTGGCCCCTCCTCGGATTGCAGCAGCTACATGTACGGCTTCTGTCATCTGCTCCTCACTGACTCCTTTATTGAGGCAGTCATTTGTGTAGGAGTCAATGCAATAAGGACACTGCACTGCATGAGCAACCGCAAGAGCGATCAAGGATTTCTCCCTGGCTGTCAAAGCTCCTTCTTCAAATACAGCTCCATAATAATCAAAAAATTTCTCTGCCAGCTGTGGCGCTTCCTCGCCGATAGTCCCAAATTTCGCAAGATCTTCCGGGTTATAATAAGTTTCCATTATTCATTTCCTCCTTTTGTCTTTTTCTGTCTGTCCATGTATATCTTCCTTAGCATTACAATAAGAGCTGATAAGGCAAACAATATCAATAGTCCTGTCATCAGAAGCTGTGCTCCTCCTGTCAGCATTCCTCCCACATAAGAATACACAATAGTGGCCGGCAGCTGTCCGATGCCTGTAGCAATAAAAAATGATTTAAAAGACATAGAAGTAAGTCCCGCAGCATAGCTGACAATGTCAAAGGACACAAAAGGCAGAAGACGGCAGATCAGAATCGTATTCCTTCCGTATTTTTCAAAAAAGGTATCGATCTGTGCGATCCCTGCCTTGCTGGTCAGCTTTTCTGCAACATCCCTCCCCAATATACGGGCAATAAAGAAACACACAGCTGCCCCTGCCATAGCGCTGCTCCAGGAAAGGACAGCCCCCTGCCACCATCCAAAAAGATTGGCATTTGCCAAAGTAAGCAGGAAAGCCGGAAGCGGCGCCGCCACAGACTGGAAGATCATAAGGAGGAAGGACACCAACGCTGCATAGCCACCATAGGATGCCACAAACTCTCTTACTACATCAAAATCTCCACTGGCAAACATGCTGAATACCTTATTCATACCGCTTTTTACCGGCGGCACAAAAAAATAAACCGCCGCACATACAAGAATGATCCCCAGTATGATTCCTTTTTTTACCCAGTTTTTCTGTTTCATCTTTTTTTCTTCCTCCAGTACCTCGACTTTACTCTGTTTAAAAGAGATTTCTTCACATCGGCTGTCTCCTCTCTTCCCAGTATTTTTAAAAGCAGATGCTCTGCTTTATATCCTTTTCTTGTGAAAGCCCCGCTGCAGGATGCACAATAAGTATATACTGTCTGTCTCCTGTCAAGATCCTCCGTTATTTCTGCCGCAAGCTTTGGTTCTTTCACACTCGCACATCCTCCCAGACCACAGCACTGAACCTTTTCCTCCAGGCACGGTTCACCTTCCAAAAATACAGACATTTTTTCAAGAAGCTCTTTTCCTTTACGGTCCGGACATGGCGGAAAAATCCGGATCTCACCGGAAATTTTTCTGCCCAGCCCCAGCTCCAGCAGTTTACTGTAAATATCTGTCACCCTGGCATGAAGACGCCCTTTCAGAAAATGATAACAGTTGGGGCAGACCATAACTACTTCTTCCGCTCCAAGCTGATCCAGACGTTTATTCATATCTGCCAGAATTCTTTTTTCCTCTTTCTCTAACCCCAACTCTGATACCGGCTTTCCGCAGCAATCAAAAACAATTCCTATATCTGCCTCTTTTTTCAGCAATTCAGCCAGATATTTTGTTGTCTCCGGGTAAAAGGACGGGAAGTTACATCCGGGAAACAGCACGCTTTTCCCACCGGCATTTTTATAATTCCGAAAACGGTAATTCCTCTTTTCCCAAAGCAGCATACCATATCCTTTTTCCGCCGGTTTTTCCCCATTTTCTGTTGCTGCCTGCCTTCTCATCTCCAGAATGATCTTCCTTCCATCAATTCCTTTAGGGCAGACCCTAGTACATTTTCCGCACAAGAAGCAGTGCATGGAAAGCTTTTTTAACTTTTCGGTATCACCGATATCTATTTTATATTTTGAAAGAAACATACAGTTCTTTTGGCACAGGTGGCAGTGAATACATGCCTCCCCGGGATATCTGCTTTCCATCTTATTCCTCCACATTTTCTATATAGCGTTTCTTCAAAAACACTCCTGCCAGGATCACCACTACCGCTATTATTACAGCAATTCCAATGTACATTATTCTGTTTTTTGCATCTGCAAGTCCGGCAGTTCCGATTGTGTACATAGCCGTCCCCGGAATCATAAATACAAAAGAACCTACTGTATAAGCAACAAATCCGATATCTGTTACACCATAGGCAAAATTCTGCAGATTATAGGGAAACACCGGCACAAGCCTTGTGATCATAAGAACGAAAAGCTGATTTTTCCCCGATTCATCAAACAGCCACTTTTTCAGATATTGGTTTTTCATGGCTGCAGGCCTTATACTGTCCCTTAAAAAAAATCTTCCTGCAAGAAATGCCAGGACGGCACCTGCTGTGGCAGATATCGTACATAATATTGTTCCCAATACAGGGCCGAACAAAAGCCCTGCCAAAATGGCAAAAGTAACGCCCGGCAGTGCCAGAACAACACTTCCTACAATCGTTACCAGCATATAGATTGCAATGGCTCCCGCCAGATTATCCTGTATCATTGCTTTCAAAAATGTCAGATTATCGGTGTCTCCAAGATAAGAGGACCATTTAAATATGTGATTGAGTATCAGGATCAGAATCACAAGGCTAATGAAAAGCCAAAGTTTCTTATTTTTCACTTTACTTTCCCTCTTCTCCTCTTTTTGCCATCAACACTGCGATGCCTGTTTTAACGATCTGAATTACAGCCGCCAAAAGAAAGAGAATACTGATAAAATAATAATCTGCCATAGTGTCAGTAGAGTTTATAAGTGTATATCCCCCGTACAGCGCAGTCAGAGCAATCATACAAATATTCATAACCATTGTAAGCCGGGAAACTTCCTTTCTTTTCTTCAGAAAGAGAAGGAAAATAAGCACCGTTAATACTGCAGCTATTAGTAAGGATACTGTTTTCAAAGTACCTACAGGATAATCCCGCTCCCATGTCATATTCTTATAATTCAGATACCGAACCATTCCCAGTTTCCGTTCTGCAAAATAGTGTATAATACCGGCGCCGGTCAGAGCAGCAATCTCCAGAATAAGCGCCAAAATATATGCTATTTTTTTCATAATTTCCTCCATATTCTTTTCTTGGCATATTACATAGATCTCCCAGAGGATTTTCGCGTAGGAGTAAACACAGATGGCATTTCTATATGGTAGAATAAAAATGCTGCCGCTTTACTTGCCGGCAGCATTTTGTTATTAATCATATCTATTTGGCAGCTTTGCCTGTCGGAAGCTCTCCTACAGTTGTGTGTTCACAGTCATCACTTGCAGGATCGCCTACCTGTACCGGATAATCATCATGCATCAGCCATTCATACCATCCGCCATCATATACCGAAATATTTTCATAACCGTTCTCATAAAGAACAAGGAAAGGAACACATGCTCTCCATCCTGTACCACAGTAGAAAGAAAGTTCATTATCCAATGTAAAATCACAATCTGCCCATACTTCTTCAAAGCCTGCCAGGTCTTTCACTGTCCCGTCGTCGTTGAGAAAACCATTTACATCCGATGATGTCTCAGAGCCTTTACCCCATACAGCACCTTCTGGTTCACCGGCTTTGTCCATATAATTGTATCCGCTGGATTCACCAAGCCACTCTTCCTCGCTGCGGATGCTGACAAGCTTAAAGTTGTCATCGCTCTCAAGTTTTTCCTTCGCATCCTCAATATCAAGACGATACTCCGGATGTGCGGGGGCTTCTGTACCGAAATCCTCTGCGGCCTCTCCTTCGTTTACCTCTGTCTCTGTGTCATATCCGGCACTTTCCCATGCATCAATACCGCCATTGATAATCTTAACGTCTTCAACGCCTGCCCAAAGATAAGCAAATGCCTGTCTTGCTGTACCGCTGACATCAGCACCATAAAGTACTACTTTTGTATCCTTTGTAATACCATGGTTCAGCATATTATCTACGACTTCATCCGCTGCCAGAAGATTGTAGGCACCTTCTTCACTTCCTGTAGCGTCTTCTACTTCACAGTTATCTACATAGATCGCTCCCGGAACATGTCCCTCATTGTAAGATACGCAGTCTGCCACGTCGCCATATCCCACCTCTGCAATCAGGATATCCTCATAGCCTTCCTGCTCCCCGTTCAGCGCACTGTTTACCCACTGCGGAGTTACATAGACAGTTTTTGTCTCCACTGCCTCTACAGGTTCACTTTCTGCGCTCTCATCTGTTGTCTCATCCGTAGACTCCTGGGTAGTCTCCTCCTCTGTGGATGTGTTAGAGCCGCAGCCTGCCAGTGCGGAAGCTGTCATAGCCATACATAAAAATGCAGCTAGTACTCTTTTTTTCATAATACCTTTCAAACCTCCTTGAGACTAATATATCCTCGTTTATTATAGCTATACAGCTCGTCTTCGTCCAATAGATAAGAACAATATATAGTTGTGTATATAGATTTCATCTATATGTTGTGATATTTTCAAAAAATCCCACCCTTATTCTCAATTTTGGACACCATTTACTGCAATTTGGGACGTAACAAACTTTAAAAGTGTTACGTCCCAAATTGCAGTAAAAAAAGATGGCACTTAATCGTGCCACCTTCACTTTTGCACATATTAATTATACTTACGTTTTCTAGCTGCTTCAGATTTCTTTTTACGTCTTACGCTTGGTTTCTCGTAATGTTCTCTTTTACGAATCTCCTGCTGAATACCAGCTTTCGCGCAGTTTCTTTTAAATCTGCGTAAAGCACTATCTAACGTCTCGTTTTCTTTAACGATTACATTTGACATAGTCTCACACCTAA
>NZ_JAYAZJ010000026.1:0-16256 GCF_037273965.1 Claveliimonas sp.
GCTAGTTTCATTCAAGAGTTCAGCAAAAGTTGAACTTTCCTATAAAGTAAAAAAGAGTTCCGCTTGCGGAACTCTTGACCCAGGTGAATTTAGAGGAACAAAGAAAACAGAACGGTCATTATACCGCATACGCCGATGGCAAGACCGCTCATGGCCCCTTCCGTTTCTCCGATTTCAATTGCCTTGGAGGTTCCCACCGCATGACTGCAGGCTCCGATGCTGACTCCGGCAGTCATAGCGTCTGTGACATGAAAGAACCGGATAAAGAAGGGGGCAAGAATACTTCCAAGAGTTCCGGTGATAATAACAGCTACGACAGTGACGGGGATCACGCCGGAAAACTGCTGGGAAATACTGACAGCAATAGGGGTTGTCACAGACTTTGGAATAAGGGCGTAGGTAATCTTATCATCCAGACCCCACAGGCGGCACATCAGATAGATACTTCCCATGGAGGCAAAGGAGCCGCAGGCGCATCCGATGACAATAGGAAGCCAGTTTTCTTTTAAAAGCTGTATTTTTGTATAGATAGAGACAGCCAGACATGCTGTGGCAGGAGCCAGAAACATGTTGATAATCTGACCTCCGGCGTCATATGCCTCATAGGGAATATCGAAAAGCAGAAGGATGCAGATGATCAGCACCATGGATATGATCAGAGGACTGCAGATGGGATTCCCTGTCTTTTTCTGCAGTTTTTCACCGATCCAGAATGTGAGGATGCTGATGGAAATACCGAAAAAGGGAGATGAAAATACATCGTTCATTTTTGTTTCCTCCTGTTTAAAAGTTTTAATGCCAGCTTCATACTGTAGGCTGTTGCAGCAAAGGTGATGAAAGTGGAGATCACACTGATAACGATCAGCGGGATCAGGTTTTGAGCAAGAATATCCAGATAGTTGATCATGCCGACTCCGGCGGGGATAAAGAAAAATGCCATATTAGACAAAAGAAAATCCGATTTTTCCTGGATATGGTGTATTTTCAGTACGCCGGTGATCAGACAGAGAAGAAGAAGGATCATCCCAATGACACTTGCCGGAAAGGAAAACGGCAGCAGTGCTTCGATCACTGTGCTGATCCAGCAAATGGCAAAGATAATACCGATTTGTTTTATAATTTTCATAAGTACAGCCTCTCTTTCAGCGTCAGCGCAGATGTTTTTACGCTGCCGCAGTATTGCTTTTCAATTATACGGGATAAAAATTCAGATGACAAGACGAAGGTTTAAAGGAGGAACTATATGCGATTTTTTCATTTGTCAGACCTTCATATCGGCAGACATTTTCATTATTACAATATGAAGGAAGATCAGATACATATTTTAAATCAGGTAGTACAGGCGGCAAAGGAAGAAAAACCGGATGCGGTTGTGATCGCAGGCGATGTCTATGATAAATCTGTGCCGTCAGCGGAGGCGGTTACGGTATTTAATCATTTTCTGACAGAGCTTTCGGCGCTGGAGCCTCCCATTCCCGTGCTGATAGTGAGCGGGAATCATGATTCGGCAGAACGGCTGGAATTTGCCAGTGAGATCCTTGACCGGCAGAAGATTTATATTGCAGGGGTTCCGCCCATGGATCAGGAAGAGAAAATGAAGCAGGTAGAATTTGAAGATGAATTTGGCAAAATCGTATTTTATCTTCTTCCTTTTGTAAAGCCGGGCTACGTGCGGAAAGTCTTTGGGGAAGGAGAGGAGAAGGATACATACGACGGCGCTGTAAGAGGACTGATCGAGAGGGAAGAAATCAATCCAGGGGTCCGCAATGTGCTGGTGAGCCATCAGTTTTACACTTCCGGCGGGCAGGAACCGATCCGAAGCGATTCCGAAACAGTCAGTGTGGGCGGGCTGGAACAGGTGGACGTATCCTGTCTGGATGTATTTGATTACGCAGCCCTCGGACATATCCACAGGCGGCAGAAGATTGGAGAGAAACATGCATGGTACTGCGGTACGCCGCTGAAATATTCTGTCTCAGAGAGCAGGGATGAAAAAGTGCTGACCCTTGTAGAGCTTCGGGAAAAAGGCCGGGATCCTCTGATACAGACCATAGTCCTTTCTCCTCTTAGAGATGTACGAAAGGAAGAGGGAACACTGGAAGAAATATTAAAAAGAGCCGGACAGGAAGAGGGGAAAAGCAGAATGGATGATTATGTCAGTGTGACCCTGACAGATGAAAAAGAGCTGTATCAGCCAAGAGAACAGCTGGAACAGGCATTTCCATTTCTTTTGGAAGTAAAGATTGATAATGCAAGAATGCGCCGGCAGATCCGGGAAGAGGAAGAAGCCTTTGATCTGTCCGATCCTTTCAAGGTGTTTGCACAGTTTTTTGAGGAAATGCAGGGACGCTCCATGGATGCAGGAGAAGAAGCTGTACTGAAAAATATTTTGGAGGAGGAGATATTATGATTCCGGTAAAGCTTATTTTGTCTGCATTTGGATCTTATGCAGGAAGAGAAGAAATCGATTTTGAGAAGGCAGGAGCCGGAATCTTTCTTGTGAGCGGGGATACCGGGGCAGGTAAGACGACAGTCTTTGACGCCATTACTTATGCGCTCTATGATCAGACCAGCGGGGGAAAACGTGACGGAAATATGATGAGGAGTCAGTATGCGGGTCTGGATACGCCTACTTTTGTAGATTTTACCTTCCGGTATCGGGAGCAGCTTTACCGGATTGTGAGAAGTCCGGAATATGAAAGGCCAAGCAGACGAAAAGGAAAGGACGGGAAACCGGGAACGACGGTGGAAAAAGCGAAGGTTTCCCTTTATCTTCCTGACGGCAGTGAGTTTATGGGAAAGAAAGGGGAGGTCAACCGAAAAATCGTAGAGATTATCGGACTGGATGCAGGGCAGTTTACTCAGACAGTTATGCTGGCCCAGGGAGATTTCCTGAAACTTCTTTATGCCAGATCAGACGAGCGGAAAGAAATATTTTCCCGCATTTTTCAGACAGATGTATTTGCACAGATCCAGAGGAAACTCAGGGAGAAAGCGCGGGCTTTATACGGGCAGATCCAGGATGCAAAGAAGTCGGAGGAACAGGAGGTTTCCCATATTTTTTATCCGGATGAAGGCGAATATAAAGAGCGGATCCGGGAGGCAGTTCTGCCGCAGGACAGACAGGAGATCTTAAAAGAAATTCTGAAAGAAGGGACAGGAAGAGAAAAGGGCATTCTAAAAGAAGCAAAAAAGATACAGGAAGCGTTGGAGCAGCTGAACGAAGACCTGGCAAAGGCAGAACAGTTAAATGAAAATTTCCAAAGATACGCGGAGGCAGAGAAAGAAGTAAGAGATCTGCAGGCCCAGGAAGACCGGATGGAGGAAGTAAAGAAGCAGCTGGAGCGGTGCGGGCAGGCAGAAAAGGTACAGGGTGTATACCGCCTTTTTGAGGAAAGCTCCCGACGGGAAAAAGAGCTAGAAGAATCGATCCGTCAGCTGGAGATGATAAGAGAGGAAAAGAACCGGGAGGGCAAAGAAGAGACGGAGAGGAAAAGTAAGACAGAACAGAAGTTAGAAGAAGGCAGACAGACTTATGAAAAGTTCCGGCAGCAGGCAGCTGCCCTGACAGAAGAGCTGGAAAAGCGAAAAGACGACAAGGTCCGTCTTACTCTTAGCAGAACAAGAGAACAGGAAGCGCAGGAAAAAATCCGCCAGATCCGGGTGATCTTAGAGCGTTTTCCGGATCTTCGCAAGCTGGAAAAAAAGAAACAAAAGACCTGGAATGACCTGGAAGAGGGCAAAGGCATTTATGAAGAAGCCATGAAAGAGTATTTTCTGAAAAATGAAAGATTTCTCAAAGAGCAGGCAGGGATTTTGGCGGGCGGACTGGAAGAGGGAACGCCCTGCCCGGTGTGCGGTTCCCTTCATCATCCTTCGCCGGCGGTACTTACCGGTGAACCCATTTCGCAGGAAGATGTAAGGGAAGCAAGGAAAAAGCGGGATCTGGCGGAACGTAAGAAGGATGAATACCAGCAGAAATTTCTGGAAGCCGGTCAGGCTTACAGCGCCGCTGTCAAAGTTGTGACAGAAGAAGGCAAAAAGGTGACTCCTGACCTCCCGGAAGAGGCGGCTCTTATGGAAGCTTTTCTGGAAAAGGAGGCAGTAAGGAAAGAAGAAATTCTCGAAGAGAGACGGAAAGAGAGGGAAGAGGCAGAAGAAGCGGTCAAAAGGCGGGAAGAACTGGAGGAGAAACAGAAGGGCCTGGTAAAATGTCAGGAAGATGTCTACATGCAGATGGAAGAGTATCGTCTCAAAATTCAGGAAACAGATCATTGTCTAAGGAGTCTGGAACAGGAAAGAAGCCGTCTTGAAGGAGAAAAAGAAGCGCGCATCAAGGAGCTTGAACGGGCGGCAAAAGAAAAGGAAGCGCTGCTCTGTAAGTTCCGGGAGACGCTGGAAGAGGAGGGATTTTCGGACGAAGAGGCATATATCGAAAGCCTTCTGGATGAAGAGAGCAAAACAAGGCTGCAGAAAGAGTACGATGATTACGGTCAGAGATGCATTGAGGCAAAGAGCCGGCAAGATACGTGGCAGAGAGCGCTGGAAGGAAAGACGGAGCAGGATACAACAGAAATGAAAGAACGGAAGCGTTCCATGGAAGATAAAAAAGAAGAGCTGGAAAAAGAGCAGAAAATCTGGTACAGCCGGAACGAAAATAACAGGATCGTCCGGGAGCATTTAAAGAAGATCTGTGAAAAACTCGAAAAGCTTGAGGAGGACTATACCTGTCTTGGCACTCTGGATCAGACTGCAAACGGCAATCTTTCCGGAGCGGTAAAAATAGATTTTGAATCCTATGTGCAAAGACAGTATTTCAGACAGATCATTGGATTTGCAAATCAGAGACTGAATATCATGACAGGAGGGGCATTTCTTTTGAAATGCCGTGCCCTGGAAGATCTGGGAATGCGGGGCAATGCCGGCCTTGACCTGGATGTTTACAGCATGGAAACCGGAAAAGTCAGAGATGTACGTACTTTATCAGGCGGAGAATCTTTTATGGCCGCGCTTTCCATGGCGCTGGGCATGTCGGATGCTATTTCAAGAAGCGCCGGAGGTATCCAGATGAAGACTATGTTTGTGGACGAAGGCTTCGGCTCTCTGGATGATTATTCCAGGGAGCAGGCAATTGGAACTTTGAGGAACCTGGCAGGTGAGGATCGGATGATCGGTATTATTTCCCATGTTACGGAACTGAAGGAGAGCATTGACAAGCAGCTTATTGTGACAAAGACAAAAAAGGGAAGTCATGTACGCTGGAGTCTGTGACATTATTGCCGGAAGAGACAGCGATTCCCCTTGTATATTGTCTGTAAGGTGAAGTATAATAAAGGCAAGAAAATAAATAGAAAAGGAGCTGATTCATATGACGGAGAATACCATCATTACCATTGGACGGCAGTTTGGAAGCGGCGGGCATGAGATCGGGAATATGCTTGCCCAGAGACTGAATATCCCTCTTTATGATAAGAATTTAATCCATATGGCAGCCCAGGAAATCGGAATCAGCAATGAAGCAGCCGAAAACCTCAATGAGACAGTTTTGGGAAGATTTTTGTCTGCCTATGTTGTAAATTTGGGTGATTATACCACATTTATGAGCGGGGAAGATACAGAACCACTAAGTGATCGTATGTACCGGGTACAGACAGAACTTGTGAAGAAACTGGCTGACCGCAGCTCCTGTGTTATTGTTGGAAGATGTGCGGATTATATACTGGGTGATTACAGCAGCTGTATCCACGTGTTTATCCATGCATTCAAAGAGGACCGGATCCGGAGAATCTCGCGCATATACAAGCTGACGGAAAAGCAGGCGTGGGACAAGATCAAACGGACGGATCGGGAGAGGAAACTTTATTACGAAGCACATACAGGAAGAGACTGGGGGAGCATAGAATCTCATCAGATCCTGTTCAATGCCAGCCTCATGGGAGTAGAGGGAATCGTGGACGCTCTGGAGGCAATTTACAGATCAAAGGAGAAAGGAGTATAGCATGCTATTTATTGAATACCCGAAATGCACTACTTGCAAGCGTGCAAAAAAATATTTAGAGGAACACAAAGTGACATTTGAGGACCGTCATATTGTAGAGGATAATCCGACAAAAGAAGAGCTGACAGAATGGATCAAAAGGAGCGGATATCCGATCCGAAAATTTTTCAATACCAGCGGAATGAAATATCGGGAACTGGGACTGAAAGATAAGCTGGATACCATGAGCGATGAGGAGAAAATAGAGCTTCTGGCAAGCGACGGAATGCTGGTAAAACGTCCTCTTCTGATCGATGATAACAGGATTTTAGTAGGATTTCGGGAAAAAGAGTGGACATTTTAAATGAAAAAGATACTATTGCTGGAAGATGACAAAAATCTGAATCATGGAATTACACTGAAATTGCAAAAAGAGGGATATGAAGTATCTTCTGCCTTCTCCCTGAAGGAGGCAGAAGAACTTTTTGTACCCGGCAGGATCGATCTTGTTATATGTGATGTCAACCTCCCTGACGGGAGCGGTCTGGATTTCTGCGCCAGAATCCGCAAAAAAAGCAATGTATTTATTTTGTTCCTCACTGCGCTTGATTCGGAGATCGATATGGTAAATGCTTATGATCTGGGGGCGGACGATTATATGACAAAGCCCTTCAGTCTTATGGTGCTGGTCTCCAAGGTTCATGCGTTTATGAGACGTCTGGGCAGTGATGGTGCACTGATCCGGTCAGGGGAAATTTCCGTGAATTACAGTGAGATGAAGGCATACAAAAATAAGGAACCTGTTTCCTTGAGTAAAAAAGAGCTGCAGCTTTTGCTGTTCCTTCTGGAAAATGCAGGGCAGATTGTATCAAAAGAACAGATCCTTGAGAAAGTATGGGATCTGGACGGGCAGTTTGTGGATGAAAATACAGTTCCGGTTAATATCAGCAGGCTGAAATCGAAGATCGGGAATGACTATATTCGGAATGTGAGGGGGCTCGGATATATATGGACAGAAGAAAGTCTCAAAGAGTAGCTCTGATAGCAGGGCTGCTTTTTCTTGTTCTGCTGGCAGAAGGAATTCTATTCATTGCGGCGGGAAATGCCGTGCAAAAGGAAGAAGAGAGGAAACTTGGGGCCCTTGTATCTCTGGATCCCGGCCGCGAAGCGGAGTATGTGGAGATCTTTCAAGGAGAAGCGTCCGAAGGAGAGGCGTCTGCCGGACAGGAAATATTGGAACGATATGGCTACCGTGCAGCGGATATACGGTTTTTTCAGACAATCGGAGGATATGCAGCAGTCATGGGAGGTGTTTTTCTCCTTGGCTCCTTAGGGGTGGCGCTGATCGGAGCGGGAAGTGCAAAGCAGCGCCAGCGGGAGACAGAAGGAAAACAGTGCCTGGAAGAAGAGCTGAAAGAGCTGAAAATGAGCTTTGACCGGACAGAAGAAAGACTGCGAAGAGAAGAACAGGAAACAAAAAGTCTGATCACCGACATTTCTCATCAGCTGAAGACTCCTATGGCTGCTTTGAAAATGAGCTATGAATTGACACAGTCTACAGAGCTGACGGAAGAAGAGAAAGATGAATTTACTGCCAGGGAGGCAGAGGAAGTGGCAAAACTGGAAACTCTTCTTGATTCCTTTGTTCACCTTTCCCGGCTGGAAGCGGACATGATCCGTATTTCTCCTGTGAGAGCCAGTCTTCGAAGCACTTTGACCCAGGCGGTCAGCAGCGTTTATATGAAAGCGTACCGCCGGAACATAGATATTTCCATGGAGGAATTTGAGGATCGCCAGATCCTGCATGATCCGAAGTGGACCGGTGAGGCGTTTGTCAATATTCTGGACAATGCAGTGAAATATTCCGGAGAAGGTACGAAGATCACAATAAAAGTAACGGAACTGGTTTCCTATATTATGATCGAGGTGGAGGATGAGGGAATCGGAATCCCTTCCGGCGAGATGCACAAGATTTTTCAGCGATTTTTCCGGGGAGAGAGTGAGAAGGTTAAGGCGATGGACGGCTCAGGAGTAGGTCTCTACCTTTCCAGGAAAATACTGGAAGATCAGGGAGGAACGATCCGTGTCAGAAAAGGACAGCGGAGCGGGAGCAATTTTATTGTGACTCTTCCTTTATAAAGATAAGCGGCGGGACAGAGCTTCATAAGCCTGTCCCTTTTTCTTACAAATTTGTTATGATTTCTGTAAGTGTCCTGTAAGTCAGGAAAGATATAATGATGCCAGAACCGAAGAAGGAGGCATATTACATGAAGGCAATATTAGAAACAGTAGATTTGGTAAAGTATTACGGGACAGGGGATAATCTTGTCAAGGCTATAGATCATACCGATCTTCAGATCATTCCGGGAGAGTTTGCAGCCATCGTCGGGAGAAGCGGTTCCGGGAAAAGTACGCTTCTTCATATGCTGGGAGGGCTGGACCGGCCGGATTCCGGAAAAGTGCTGATCGAGGGCAGAGATATTTTCAAGCTGAAAGATGAAAAGCTGGCAGTATTTCGCAGAAGGAAGATCGGTTTTGTCTTCCAAAGCTATAATCTGGTTCCATCTCTGAATGTGTGGGAAAACATTGTTCTTCCCATTGGACTGGACGGGAGAAAGGTAGATCAGGACTTTGTGATGAGTATTGTCCGCCGTATTGGAATAGAGGATAAACTCCATGCGCTGCCGAGCACTCTGTCCGGCGGTCAGCAGCAGAGAGTTGCTATTGCCCGCGCGCTTGCTTCACGTCCGGCTATTATCCTGGCAGACGAACCGACAGGAAATCTGGATTCCAAAAATGAGATTGAAGTAGTCAGTCTCCTGAAGAGCTGTGTGACAGAATATGGACAGACGCTTGTAATGATCACCCACGATGAGACGATCGCGCAGATGGCAGATCGGATGATCCTGATCGAGGACGGTAAGGTGGTGAGAGCATGAAGACAGTAACAAGGACGGCATTTGCCAATTTAAAACTGAACCGTACGAGAAATATCATAAGCGGCGTGGCCATTTTACTGACCACACTTCTGATCTTCTCGGTTCTGTCGATAGGATTTGGAGCAATATCTGTGGAATTTGCGGCAGTCAATGAATACTATCCCACTTACCATGTTATGTACCGGCAGGTTTCCGAAGAAAATGTAAAGAAGCTGAAAGCCCATAATCTGATTGAAGATATGGGAATCCGGGAGGATTTTGCCTATGGCGTGGATGACGATTCAGATATTTTGTTTCTTGCCATGGACAGTTTGGGGATCAGCTACAATAAGATAGAGCTGGAAGAGGGAACCTTCCCGTCTGGAGAGAAAGATATTGCGCTGCCCAGGCAGATGCTGGAAGAATATGGTCTGGAGGACGCACGGGTGGGAGATGAGATTACTCTTCCTTTCCAGCTGGTAGAGGATGGAGGCCTGGGTTATCAGACAGAAGATACTTTTCGGATCAGCGGTTTTTTAAAGGCAGATATTAACGAAGAGAAGAAATCCTATGCAGCCCTCTTTTCCCTGGATTACATGAGAAGTGTGATACCGGCAGAAGAGAGAGAATATCGTGTCATGTTCCGTCTGCAGAATGTGTCGGGAAGCATTGAAACAACAGACGCCATCGAGGAAGAGGCAAAGAATATTGCGGAAGATTTCGATGTCTCTGAAGACAATGTTGTTATGAATAATTCCTATCTGCTGGCAAATTATGTGGATCCTGCTTCCTATGCAGGGATAGCGTGTATCATTTTGGTGGTGGTGGCAGCAGGCATTTTGACTATCTACAGCATTTACTACATTACGATTACTCCCAAAGTACAGGAATACGGGCGTCTGAAAGCGATCGGGGCAACGAAGCGCCAGATCCGGCAGATGGTATTCCGGGAAGGGGTTTTTGTAACGGTTATTGCGCTGCCGCTTGGCCTTTTGATCGGAAGTTTTACTGCAAGGCCCATTGTAGAGACCATGTTTGAGATTTCTACCGGTATTGAGACAAGATACAGTGAACCGGGATTCAATCAGCTCTGTATCGACCTGCTGAAAAGCGGCGATGTGCAATTCCTTCACTGGTGGCTGTATCTCATTACGATCGCTGCTGTGGTAGTTACGGTGTATTTATCTCTTGTAAAACCGATGAATCTGGCGGCAAAGATCTCGCCGGTGGAGGCTATGCGTTACAACGGAGAAAAGCCGGGGAAAAAGAAGGAGAGGAAAGGCTTTACAGAACTTAGCCTTTCACGCTTGACAAGAGCGAACTTAAGCAGAAACAGAAAGCATACCGTACTTACGGTTGTTGCAATGGGAGTGATCGGGATCCTCTTTATGGTAGTGGCAACAGTGATCCACTGTGCAGATCCAAAGGAGATTGCCAAGGAAGAATTTGAAGGTGATTACGAAATTTACGTGGACAGCTGGGAGAATGATAAGATGAATCCGGACCGCTCCTGGAAGAACCTGATGCAGAATAATCCCTTAAGCGACGAATTTATCAGCCGGATTCGGCAGATTTCCGGTGTGGAAGAGGTGAAGGTCAAGACGATGATCTACGGTACCCTTACAGAGCTTGATCCTGAAGGGGAAATATTGACGCCCGGTATCCAGGGGTTTGATCCATCCTATGCCTCTGTGATCGAGGACGGACTTATAGAGGGGGATGTAACCTATGAAGAGCTGGAAAAGGGAGACAAGATTGTGATGGATGATAATGTGGCTCACTGGTTCCCGGAGCTTGGAGTGGGGGATTCATTGGATATCTCCATAATCACCGATCAGGGTGCGGTAGAGAAGACATTTGAAATTGCGGGAATTACGGAGCTTCCCAGCGGTATATTAAGCAGCAGATTCCTTTTGCCGGACAGCGTGCTGGCGGAGTATACTTCCGCAAATTTAAATGATACCTGTGTTATTACAGTGGATCCTGATCAGAAAGAAGAAGCTTTCAGGCAGCTCGATGCGCTGGCTTCCACCAGTCCTTATCTGGAAACAGACACCTATGATGAACATCTGAATACATGGAGAAGCGGAATGCAGATCATAAGTCTGCTGGGATATGCGTTTCTTGCCATCCTCGGCGGGATCGGGGTGATGAATCTGATCAACACGATGATCAACAGCATCTACACAAGAAAAAGAGAACTGGGTATGATACAGGCCATTGGTCTTTCTGAAAAGCAGCTGATCCGTATGCTGCAGATGGAGGGAGCTTTCTATACGGCAGGTACGCTGCTTGTTGCGCTGGGAATCGGAAGCGCGGCAGGGTATGGCGTGTTCCATTATATGGAAGTGAATAATCTGATGAATGTAACGTCCTACCATTACCCGATTCTTCCGGCAGTGATACTTGCTGCAGCGGTAGCGCTCATTCAGCTTATTCTCACTTACGTAATTTCCAGGAATTTCCGAAGGATGAGCCTAATTGACCGCATACGCTATTCCGAATAAAAGACGCAATTGCAGCAGTATGGAAAAGACAGAATATTCTTTCTGATAGATAAGCAGGCAGTTGTGTGGTATACTGTTGTGAAGAGAAAGAATCAAAAATGCAAGGGGTGTCTCTTTTACCCGAGACCGCTATTTATTTTATATTGGGAGGCAGATATCATGCCATTATTTGACAACGAAAATCGGATCTTACAGATTGAAGCAGAAAAAGAAGAAATTTTTCAGCATTTGGAAAACCCACTGATCGGTCAGCCGTTTACGGAAGATTTTGCCAGGAGATTTTCATGGAGTACGAATGCAATTGAGGGGAATACTCTGTCACTGGAAGAAACGATCGCTGTGATTGATTATGATGAAGTAAGATCGAACCATACCTATGCTGAATATACAGATGCAAAAAATGCTTACTATGCAATTCAGAAAATGCTGCTTCCATTTGTAAAAAAAACCATTGATGAAGAGTGGATCAGGCAGGCGAATGGCTATATCAGACATATGCAGGGAGAATATAGAGAAACCACAGTTTACATTGGAAATCTGTCTGAAGCCGTATACTACCCGCCGGATCCGCAGGATGTTCCGGCGCTCATGAAAGAATGGATCAGGGAGACAAATACAGAGGCGGCGACTGTGAAAGAGATTTTTGAAAAGATTGCAGCCAGTCATGTCCGTTTTGAACGGATCCATCCTTTTTTAGATGGGAATGGCAGGACCGGGAGGATGATCATAAATCAGCAGTTGATCAACAGCGGTTTCCTGCCGATCTCAATCCCGCCGACCGGGAAGTACAGAGAAGCATTCAGAAGGTATGACAAAAGAGAAGATCTCTCAGAAATGGTCTATGTTTTGTTGAAAAGCGAACAGGAATCTTTTGAAAGAGTCCGCGGTCTGGCTTTGAAACTTTCCAAAGATCGGGAGAAACAGAGAAAAGAAATGAAACATATGCAAAACAGATAGAATAGGAATCACAGAAAGATGAGGACGTGTCCAAAGGCGGATGCGTCCTTTTTCTATGCTTAAAAGAGAGGATGAGCCTAATTGACCGCATACGCTATTCCGAATAAAAGACACAATTGAAGAAGGAAGATGGCAGGGATGCCGATCATAAAGCGGGGATGTTTTGTTTTGTGGCGGAAACAGAGCATCCCCGCTTCTGCGCCTATGCTTCCCCCTATAAAAGCCAGGAAGAACAGCTGCTTTTCGGGAATACGCCATTTGTTTTTCCGGGCTTTGTGTTTGTCCAGACCATAGATGAAAAAGGTAAGGATATTAATAAAAATAAGGTAAATGATAAATGGTTTCATTCAGTCTCCTCCTGATATATAAAATGATTGCTCCATGCATGCGGGGAAATCTTTTTGAAATATAATAGCATAAATAAAGGGAGATTTCTAATGTACATACCGGACTTTGACAGGCTCCTCTGAATGTAATAAAATATGTAGAAAAGTACGAAAGAAGTTATGAGGAGAAGATTGTTTATGTACGAGATAATGAGCTCTGACGAGGCAATCCGCCTGATCCGGGACGGCGATTGTATCTGCGTCAATTCTTTTGTGGGAATCGAGAATCCGGTGGAACTTCACGAGGCCCTTTATAGAAGATATCAGAGGATGCGGTCCCCCAGTCATCTGACTATGATCTCCAGCGCCGGTTTTGGCCTGTGGGATGAGAACCGGAATGCGGAAGGGTATATTCGGGAAGGAGCAGTAGACCGGCTGATCTGCGGCCATTTCGGAGCGATGCTAAGCACCAAGAAGCTGGTGATGGAGGACCGTTTTGAAGCATATAACCTGCCGCTGGGGTGTATTTCCCATGCCATCCGGGCACAGGCAGGCGGGCTGCCGGGTGCTCTTTCCAAGGTGGGGCTTGATATTTTCGTGGATCCCAGAAGGGAAGGTCCGGGGATCAACCGGCTCTCCGTTGATGATTCTCTTGTAAAATATGTGGAGGTAGATGGGGAGGAGTTCCTCTATTATAAGCTGCCCAAGATTACCGTTGCTCTCATAAAAGGGACAGCGGCAGACCGAAAGGGAAATATTTCTTTTGACGATATGTTCATGTCCGGCGATGCCCTGTCCATCTGTCAGGCAGTAAAGTCCAATCACGGACGGGTGATCGTCCAGGTAGACCGTTTGGTGGATACGCCATCCAGGCCCAGGAATGCTATTATTCCGGGCTGCCTGGTGGACGCTATTGTGGTGGCGGAACCGGAAGAACGGAATGAGGCTTATACTGCTCTTACGGGAAGCTTTGAGATTCCTTATGAGGACTGGAATACCTGGAGTGAGAAGATCGATACTGTCTCCTCTAAAAAATCCGGCAGTACTGCTGCAGGCAATATCATCGGCCGCCGGGCAGCCAAGGAACTGCGGGTAGATGATATTGTTAATATCGGGATCGGCATTCCGAAAATGGTGGCCAGGCACGCACGTAAAAACGGAATACTGGATATGGTGACGCTGACGGTAGAGTCTGGCGGGATCGGAGGTTTTCCGGTGTCTGGAGAGGCCTTTGGAGCTATGATCGGCGCTGCTTCCGTTTACGATATGGCGAACCAGTTTGATCTTTACAACAGCGGAGGGCTGGACATCTGTTTCATGGGAGCTTTGGAGGTGGACTGTCAGGGAAATGTAAATGCGCACAGAGGACCGGGGGCATTTGCGGGAATAGGAGGTTTTGCCAATATCACGGCCAAGACCCCTACGGTAGTGTTTTGTCTGACTTTTGACACAAAAGGGCTGGAGGTTTCGCAGAAAAAGGGGGTTGTGACTATTGAAAAGGAAGGTACGATTCCCAAATTTGTGAAGAAAGTATCCGCTGTGAGCTTTTCGGCAAAGAGAGCTATCGCCAATGGGCAAAAAGTTCTGTATGTGACGGAACGCTGTGTATTTCGCTTAACGCCCAAAGGTCTGAAACTTATCGAAGCGTACCCTGGCATAGATGTGCAGAGGGATGTGCTGGATCATCTTCCATTTGACGTAGAGATTTGAAATATTTTGTAAGGGAAGCAGAGTTGTCTTTTGATTATGTGATTGACAGAATAAAGACGGGATAGTATTCTAAAATCAGAATACAATTATTATGAGGAGGAAAAAGCATGAAATATCAAATTCAGGGCGAAACACTTCCGGTAGTTATCTGTGAACTGGAGGGCGGAGAGAAAATTGTGACTGAAGGCGGAGGAATGGCCTGGATGTCACCGAATATGAAAATGGAAACATCTACTAACGGCGGGGTTGGCAAAGCATTCGGAAGGATGTTTTCCGGTGAAGCGATCTTCCAGAATATTTATACATCAGAAGGAGGACCGGGAATGATCGCGTTTGCATCCAGTTTTCCGGGATCTGTCAAAGCCTTTGAAATTTCACCGGGTAACGAGATGATTCTGCAGAAAAATGCATTTCTTGCAGGGGAGGCAGGCGTAGAGCTGTCCATCTTTTTTAATAAAAAACTTGGCGCCGGCCTGTTTGGTGGTGAAGGCTTTATTATGCAGAGAATCAGCGGACAGGGTATTGTATTTGCAGAATTTGACGGACATGTGGTGGAATATGAGCTGCAGATGGGACAGCAGATTGTTGTAGATACCGGACATCTGGCGGCAATGACGGCAAGCTGCAGTATGGAGATCAAATCCGTTCCGGGAGTGAAAAATATGGTATTTGGCGGAGAAGGAATTTTCAATACGATTATCAGTGGGCCGGGTAAGATTTGGCTTCAGTCTATGCCGATCAGCAATGTAGCAGGAGTGCTGCGTAAATATATCACTACAGGGAAGTAGGCTTTGTCGGCAGAAACACTAAGAGTTTGATGGGAAAAGTCTGAAAAATGAGCAGTTTTCACAGCAGTAGTCAGGAGAGATTGCAATTTTGAAATAGTGTGATATAATATTGACGACTAAACGAGATCAGGCAGAAATAGAAAATGTATTATGGAAGCAAAAAGATCTAGGAGGAATTGAAATGGCTACAAAATCCACAGCAAAAACGAAAACTGTCGTAAAAGAAACGAAACAGGTACCGGTTAATGTTCTGGCTGACACTGTAAAAAAGGCAGAGACAGTTGATGCAAAAACAAAAGAAGCCGAAACAAAAAAAGACACAGTGAAAAAAACATCTGCAGCAAAAGAGACAGTAAAGGAAACTGTCAAAAAAGCAACGGAGAAAAAGGCGCCAGCCAAGAAAGAACCAGCTAAAAAATCTGCTGCCAAGAAGGAAATTAAGATAAAAACTTATGTACAGTACATGGGAAGACAGGTAGAAGAAAAGGATATGATCGCTGCCGTTAAGAAAGCATGGACAAAGGAAAATAAAAAGAAAGTCGGAGATATCAAAGATATTGCGCTGTACATTAAGCCGGAGGACGGGGCTGTTTACTATGTAGTAAACGGAACAGACACTGGTTCTGTTCAGTATTAAATGAAAGTCGGTATCAGAAGCCGGATTCGGGTTATTTATATTATGGACGAATAATATATGCTTCAGGCACTTTTACGGATCAGAAGATTTTGCAGATCTGTGGGATTGTCTGAAGCATTTTTGATGAAAACGTTGATTGGGAAAAGAAGCAGGAAAGAGAGAAGAGAAACCTTAGTCAGGAGATCAGACCAGCGATGGATTTCTCCGCCGCTGCAAATGTATTTGTTGGAGGAAATATTTAAAATTTTCAGAAAATTAATACAAATATAAAACTGAAAAAAGAAAATTAATATTTTTTTGAAAAATATATTGACAAAATCAAGGCCCAATGGTAATATAATGTCATAAATAATAAACAAAGGAAAAAAACATAAAAGCAGTGCTAAATGTTTTGAGTAGGTTTATTATTTCGGTAGTTTAAGAAAAGGAGGTACGG
>NZ_JAYAZJ010000027.1:0-9780 GCF_037273965.1 Claveliimonas sp.
AAGTAGTAGCAAAATTCAAAGAAAATACAGTAAAAGGTTCTCAGTTCAAACAGCCTCTGCTTGAGTTCTCCGGAGCTTGTGCAGGATGTGGTGAGACACCATATGCAAAACTGATCACACAGCTGTTCGGTGACAGAATGTACATTGCAAACGCAACAGGATGTTCTTCTATCTGGGGTAACTCCTCACCGTCCACACCTTACACCGTAACACCGGAAGGCAAAGGACCGGCTTGGGACAACTCCCTGTTCGAAGACAATGCAGAGTTCGGTTATGGTATGCTGCTGGCACAGAACACGATCAGAGCAGGTCTTAAGACTAAAGTAGAGTCCGTAATGGAATCTGATAAAGCTTCTGATGAAGTGAAAGCTGCATGTAAAGAATGGCTTGATACATTCTCCTGCGGCGCTACAAACGGAACAGCAACAGACAACCTTGTAAAAGCGCTGGAAGGATGCGACTGTGAAGTATGCAAAGATATCGTAAACAACAAAGACTTCCTTGCTAAGAAATCACAGTGGATCTTCGGTGGAGACGGATGGGCTTATGATATCGGATTCGGTGGTGTTGACCATGTTCTTGCAAGCGGCAAGGATATCAACATCATGGTATTCGATACAGAAGTTTACTCCAACACAGGCGGACAGTCCTCCAAGGCTACAAAGACAGGTGCAGTTGCACAGTTTGCAGCAGGCGGAAAAGATACCAAGAAGAAAGACCTTGCAGGTATCGCAATGAGCTACGGATACGTATACGTTGCACAGATTGCTATGGGAGCTGATTACAACCAGACTGTAAAAGCAATCGCAGAGGCAGAGGCATATCCGGGACCGTCACTGATCATTGCTTATGCTCCATGTATCAACCATGGTATCAAGAAAGGTATGAGCAAGGCTCAGACAGAGGAACAGCTGGCTGTAGAATGCGGATACTGGAACAACTTCCGCTTCAACCCGGCTGCAGAGGGAGCGAAATTCACTCTGGACAGCAAAGAGCCAAAACTGGAAGGATATCAGGACTTCCTGAACGGAGAAGTTCGTTACAATTCACTTGTAAGATCCAATCCGGAGAAGGCAAAAGTAATGTTTGCAAAGAACGAGGAAGAAGCAAAAGAAAGATATGCATATCTGAAAAAGCTTGTTACTCTGTACGGAACAGAAGAATAAAAGAAAAACGCAAAGCGGACGCTGCATTTTATGCGGCGTTCGCTTTTTTCTATTGACTTTATCCGGCAAAGGTGATACAACTTTATTGTATGAATAATCAGACCTGATAGAGGTGCAGTGTTCAATAGTACCACAGAATAGAAGCACGGGTATGCATACTGTGTGGAAAGGGAACATTGCCGAAGGAGATCTTGTTTTCCCGGACAGATTTCCTGGGCCGTATGCAGAATATGCTGCGGACTGTCACAACCTGTGGAGCGCTATCATTATTGAATGAAATTGATATACATAAGAAGTCCGAAGAAGGGCAATTTATGCTATGGATGCGCTCAAGACAGCGTTATTCATAGCTTTTTCATTTAATAGGAAACTTTGTTCCCTGTTAGATAAAACGCTTCGCGGAATAGGCATACACGTGAAGTGGAAATCTGTTTTACAAAAAGAGAGAGAGGAAATTTTTATGAGAGAGACAAAGAGAAAAATCCTGTGGCTGATCTCCACAGTAATGCTGCTTGTGGCATGTTGCCCTATGCTGGCATTTGCAGCGGAGGAAGCAGAGGAATATGTGCCGGCTATGTACGCGACTTTCTGGTCGCTGATCCCGCCCCTTGTGGCAATTGTACTGGCGTTGATCACAAAGGAGGTTTACAGTTCCCTGTTTATTGGTATTTTGATCGGAGGAGTATTTTATTCCGGGTTTGCGTTTGAAGGAACTGTAACTCATGTATTCCAGGGAGGCATTATATCTGTTCTGTCAGACAGTTATAATGTGGGAATTATTGTGTTCCTGGTTATCCTGGGAATTATGGTATGTATGATGAATAAAGTTGGCGGTTCGGCAGCCTTTGGACAGTGGGCTCAAAAGCACATTAAATCCAGAGCGGGAGCACAGTGTGCAACAATTCTTCTGGGAATTTTGATTTTTATTGATGACTATTTTAATTGTCTGACAGTGGGAAGTGTTATGCGTCCCGTGACAGATAAGCATAAAATATCAAGAGCAAAACTGTCTTATCTGATTGATGCTACTGCAGCTCCGGTGTGTATCATTGCGCCGATTTCTTCCTGGGCGGCAGCAGTAACAGGATTTGTAGAGGGAGAAGACGGATTTTCTATTTTTATTCGTGCGATTCCCTATAACTTTTATGCTCTGCTTACCATTGTTATGATGTTTAGCCTTGTTCTTCTGAAGCTGGATTACGGTCCGATGCGCCTGCATGAAGATAATGCGATCAAGGGCGATATTTATACGACACCTGACAGGCCTTATGCAGATGCGGAGAAAGAGATTGTGGAGGGAAAAGGGAAGGTTATTGATCTGGTACTTCCTATCATTTTGCTGATTGTATTCTGCATTATCGGTATGATCTACACAGGCGGATTCTTTTCCGGGACAGATTTTGTTACATCCTTCTCGCAGAGTGATGCTTCTGTCGGACTGGTACTTGGAAGCTTTTTTGCCTTTGTTATTACAATTATCTTTTATGTAGCGCGAAGGCTCATCAAATTTAATGAATGCATGGCGTGTATTCCGGAAGGTTTCAAAGCAATGGTGCCGGCTATTCTGATTTTAACTTTTGCATGGACTCTGAAAGCAATGACAGACAGTCTGGGAGCGGATGTGTTCGTATCTGAGCTTGTGAAATCCAGCGCTTCCGGATTTATGAATTTCCTTCCGGCCATCATCTTCCTGGTAGGGTGCGGACTTGCTTTTGCCACAGGTACATCCTGGGGAACATTCGGTATCCTGATTCCGATCGTTGTTTCTGTATTCCAGGGGCAGAATGAGACAATGATGATCATTTCCATTTCTGCATGTATGGCTGGAGCAGTGTGCGGTGATCATTGTTCTCCGATTTCGGATACAACGATCATGTCATCGGCAGGCGCACAGTGCAACCATGTGAACCATGTAACGACTCAGCTCCCTTATGCAATTACAGTTGCAGCGGTTTCCTTTTTCGTATACATTATCGCCGGATTTGTACAGACAGCCTGGATCGCGCTTCCGGCAGGAATCGTGCTGATGGTTGCAGTACTTCTGGTAATCAGGAAAATATTTGGAAAAGAAGCGGAATAGCAATTCAGGCACATATACTATTTTTCGACATATGCTCTTGTAAAGAGAGGATGATTTTCTACAAATGAAGTAAAGGAGCGGATGGGCGGATAGTCCAGAAGCTCCTTTAATGTTACATAGTAAATGGGGCGGGAAATGCGGGGATTAAGCGGCAGGATGCAGCACAGGGGATTTTGCAGTTCCCGGGCAATGGAGCGGGAAGCAAATCCTACGGCAAGTCCTTGTGAAGCAAGCTGTATGACAAGGTCAGACTGGCTTGTTTCGCATAAAACGCTGGGAGATATATTATTTTGTGCAAAAAGCTGTTCCATATTTTGGCGAAATGCGGAAGCTTTGGCGGGCATAATGATCTTTTCTTCCTTCAGATCCTGTATTGTCAGGGAGGATTTGGAAGCGAGAGGATTTTGTGCAGATAAAATGACCATATATCGGTCGTCCATTAACTGCTGGTAGTAGAGATCCTCCTCTGTCAGTATATTATCGGAACTGATGACAAAGGCGGCGTCGATTTCTCTGGCCGACAGCATTTTCAGAAGCGTATTACTTCCTTCTACCTTGAGATGATAGGTGATGTGAGGATACAGCTTATGATAGTCGGTGATTACACCGGATAAGCCAAGATATCCGGCAATCCATAACATGCCGATGCGCAGAGTGCCGCTTTGCTGCAGACTGTATTTTTGCATGGTATCAGACAGCTGATCTACCTGATTAAGGATACGCTGTGCCTGAATGACAAATTGCTTGCCCGCATCTGTCAGGGTGACGGATTTAGAATGCCGGATAAAAAGTGGAATCCCAAGTTCTTTCTCTAAATTTCCAATCTGTTGGGAGAGGGATGGCTGGGAGATAAAAAGGCTTTTGGCAGCGGCGGAAAAACTTTTTTTCTCTGCTGCTGCAAGAACATAACGCATTTGCTGAAGCTGCATAAGGCAGTTCTCCTTTCATATATGATATAGGAAAATCCTATCGATACTATAATATATCAATAGTTTACAAATGGCAATAACTGTATTATATTAATGATGTAATGTTTTAACGCTTCAAAGAAATAAAGCGTAAAAGGAATGAGAGGAGAATTGATATGCAGACAAAAAAGAACACAAAAGCAAACATTTTCTTAGTCCTGTCGCTTGTTGTCATCATAGGTTCACGGTTTATGCCGGAGATGGCCGGGTTGTCCAGCGACGCATGGGCGGTGCTTGGCGTATTTTTTGGATCACTGATCATGTGGATCGGCATTTCCATTGACTGGCCGAGTATGATCACGCTTCTGGCTTTAGGTTTGATTCCGATTTTCGGATTTTCAGGAACTTTTGCAGGGGCATTCGGAAATACGACAGTTGCCTTTCTTTTATTTACCTTTATGCTGGTATATCCGCTTTCTAAGACCAATTTTGTACGACGCTGTACTATTTACTTTATTACTAACAGAATTGCAAGAAAGGGACCATGGTATTTTATCTGCTTCCTGCTTGCAGCAGTTACTTTTATGGGGCTGTTCATTTCTCCATCTGTATTGTTTGTAGCATTTATGCCGTTCCTGGAAGATATTTTCCAGGTGCTTGAACTGAAAAAGGGAAGCAAGGTTGCGAATGTGCTCATGATGGGAACTGCATTCTGTATCAGCCTTTCTTCCGGTATGACTGCAATCGGACATGTATGGCCGACTATGGCGATCGGATATTACACATCAGCCACTGGAAATGACGTGAATCAGTTCCAGTATATGGCAATGGGAATCCCAACAGGAATTATCCTGATTGTTATTTTAATTTTAATCTTTAAATTTATTTACCGTCCGGATGACGCAGACACCATCAAGCCGGACAAGGCAATGAGCCTTAGAGGAACGGTGCCTGCAGCAGATTTCAAGGAGAAGGTAATCCTTGGTGTTATGCTTCTTACCGTGCTTCTGTGGGTTGCACCAAGTCTTGTAAAAGGCGTATGGCCCCAGTTCTATGAAACAGTAAACGGCTGGTCTACGGCAATGCCTCCGCTTCTTGGATGTATCCTTCTGTTTGTCATCCGCGTAGACGGCGAGAGCATTATGAACTTCAGAGAAACTGCAAGCAAAGGCGTACTCTGGGGAAGCGTGCTGATGACAGCGGCAGCGACACAGCTTGGTTCCTGCCTGACAAACGAAGATGTGGGAATCAGCGCATGGCTGACAGGAGCGCTGGAACCGCTGACAGGAAATCTCCCGGTGATCGGACTGATCCTGTTCTTCATGACATGGGCGGTTGTTGAGACAAACTTCTCATCCAACATTGTTACGACAACAGTGGTAAGCGCAGTGGCTTTATCTGTTCTTACAGCTCTTCCGGAAGGAAGTGTCAATGTGGGAGTTGTAGTATGCATGGTAGGATTTGCGGCAGCAATCTGCAATATGACTCCGGCAGGACAAAGTACAGTAAATACAGTTGCGATCGGATCGGGATGGACGGATACAAAATCCATGTTTATCTGGGGAGGACTGTTTGCGATAGCAGGCATTCTTGTATTAAGCTTTATCGCATATCCTCTGGGATCACTGTTTATTTCATAATAAGCTGAATGTATCTGACAGCGGCATAAGGGGTGAAAATCCGCTTTGCCGCTGTTTTGAACAGGAAATAAAATATCTGTAAATTAAGAAGAAAAGGAGAACAGATCAGTGAAACGAGAGTATCAGTTTGACGTAGCTGTGGCAGGGGCCGGAACAGCCGGAACTGCAGCAGCGGTAGGTGCGGCTTTGGCAGGGGCAAAGACAGTTCTTATTGAGCGCAGTCCCTATCCGGGTGGGGAGGCTACTCACTCTGGCGTGGCGGCTTTCTGCGGATTTTATACCTGCGGGGGAGATCCGGTTAAGGCGGTAGCAGGAGTTGGAGAGATGATCTTAAAAGAAATGGAAGAACTGGATCCCTCTTCGATCAACTATATTGTTTCGGCAACAGGAAACAAAAATATTAATTTTCATCCTGAATATCTGAAATGTGCAATGGATAATGTACTGGAAAAGGCAGGCGTAACCTGTCTTCTTCACACAAGAGTAACTGGAGTGAAGATGCAGAACGGACAGATGACTGCGCTGGAATGTACGGATGATGAAGGGACATTTTCCATTCAGGCAAAAACATTTGTGGATGCCACGGGAGATGCGGCGCTGGCTCATCTGGCAGGAGCTGAGACCATCTGGGGAGGAGAGGATGGCACCGTCCAGGCGGCGACATTGCCGTTCCGGTTAAGCGGCGTGGACACCTCCTGTGATCTGTCTCCGGCTGCCGTGGAAAAAGCAGTGATCAAGGCAAAAGAAGAAGGGATTCCGAATCTTTCCAAAGAAAAAGGATTTATCCTGAAAAGGGAGGGATCAGATCAGGTGGCAGTTCTCCTGCCAAGCGTAATGCCAAAGTCATTAGACTGCCGGGAAATGACCGCTATGGAGCAGGAGACAAGAAAGCAGGTACTTTCCTATGTGAAAGCGTTGAAAAAATATCTTCCGGGAATGGAAAACAGTGAATTGTCTGTGATCGGGCCTTCTATCGGATTTCGGGAGACCCGTAGGATCAAAGGGCGTAAAGTGCTGACAGCAGACGATGTGCTTTCCAGAAAGAAATGTGAAGACGGCGTGGCAAGAGGCGGATGGAAGCCGGAAATCCATAAAAGCGCCGACAAAATGGCAACCTATATAGATGTAAAAGAAGGAAGCTGGTTTGACATTCCTCTTGGCGCGCTTCAGTGTGAGTCTGTGGAAAACCTCTATGGGGCGGGAAGAATGATCTCGGCGGACGAGGCTGCCTTTGCGGCGGTCCGTGTGATGGGAACCTGCTTTGCAACCGGGCACGGCGCCGGCGTGGCAGCGGCAGTGCAGGCTTTGCAGGGAGAAGCGGACATCAGGAAAATAAGGGAAGAGCTGGTAAAACAGGGAGCTCTCATTTAGAACCCGGCAGATAAGGACGGAAAACACAAGACAATAAGAGAATAGGAGTGATCAAATGACATTAGATGAGATTCGCGTGGAAATCGATGCAGTAGATACACAGATGAAGCCTTTGTTTTTAAAAAGAATGGAATGCGCAAAACAGGTAGCAGAAGCAAAGGCAAAAACCGGCGGCGACGTTTTCGTGCTGGAAAGAGAGCTGTCCATCATTGAGAAGCGGGCAGGAGATGTGGATAAAGAGGTTTATGATGAGTATGTGGCATTCCTTCGCCATCTGATGAGCGTCAGCAGAAGATACCAGTATGGGATCCTTACCGGGATGCAGGATAAAGTTTTAAGCAGTGCCGAGAAGGAGGCAGGCATAGATGAAGCGGCGTCTCACAGCCAGGTAGAGATTGCATTTACCTGTCCGAAAGATACAAGTGATCTGAACCTGTATATCAATATGACAAAATTAAATGGTGTGGAGATTGACGCCATGTCCCTGGAAACAGCGGACGGTGTGCAGAACATTCGCATAGTGCTGGATGGAAATTTAAGAGAGGAGAAGATGAGAAGGCTTCTCTGTCAGATTGGAAAGGAAGCGGAAAACTTCCATCTCGTGGGAATAAAATAAGATGAAAATGAGGAAGGACTTTCTTGCTGCAGCCGGGATTTGCCAGGCGAAAGCTAAAAGTCCTTCCTTTTTTGTTTAGACAGGAAACTCTGTTCCAGAGTGGCTATCTGCACAATTTTTCATAGGCGATCCGGGGATCGCCGTCTTCCGGTCCGCCGCAGAGCGTAATATTGCCGCAGCGGATAAAGCCGGATTTTTCCAGCGCCTTTTGCATGGACAGGTTCTGCTCGTGGGTATCAATGCGGATACTCTCCATACCCTTTTGGACAGCCAGATCTTCTACAGAAGAAAACAGCAGGGAAGCGTATCCTTTTCCGCGAAGATCGGCATCGACAGCCATACGGTGAATGGTGGCGTAAGATGCGTTGTCTCCTGTCAGCCAGCTTCCGTTGGAAATATGAAGATAGGCCGGCTCTTCTGCAAAGGTGACGGCGCACAGAGCCACTACTCTGTCATGGTCTGTCAGAACATATCCGATCCCGTTTCCAATATCAGAAACGAGAAGTTCCCGGTTGGGATATCCTTTTTGCCACTGCGGAATACCCTGGGCTCCAAGCCCCCGGACAGCGTCCTTTATTATTTTGTCCATTGCATTTACATCGGCGGTTGCAGAATGTCTGAATGTAATCATAAAACGGTCTCCCTTTATAAAACAGTTATAATTTAGTATACCATAGTGAAGCAGAGTTTTGGAAATATATTTGTAAATTGTTTTGTTTTTTTTGCGCTTGTATAATGTAGGAAAGAATCAATTGCCTGATGCAATAAATCATTTATTTTCAGAATATGTTCATCAAATTAAAATGAGTATAGAAACTTATTAAACGCGGATGGTATATAGTTTTGAACGTGGTGGTAAAAAGGACAGGGGGTGGTTCCGATGGTATTTGTTTTTATGAATGGAGATATACAATTTGATGGATATACTTCAGAAATTGTAGAAATACAAGAAGGAAATGATGATACATTAACAAGGGGACAAATTTCCACAGCTAAACTTTTGTTAACGATTGATACCATTAATTTGGTCGATCAAAATAACAAGGTAGGAACAGTGTATGTTGATGCCTGCTATGAATGGTTGAGCGATCCTATTCTGAAAATGACAGATGCTCATACTTTTAATTACGATTCATCTTTGTTTTATGCTACAGAACTATATGCCTGTTCAATGTATAAATTAGGTGATTATGGAGCTATTGCTGATGAGGTGACAACCCCTGCGACTGCAAGCGATGGAGGGCTAGGATGGTATTTGAGTATAGGGGAAGGGACTATGGAACTAGGCACTAATAGGGGAGCGGCATCCATAGTATTAAAACCAGAAATAGCATTTACGGCAGGCTCAAAACATTGTAATATGTATTATACTTATGCGCATCAAATTCTTGGAGCATCAATAGGTATGGCACCATCAGGCCCTTCTGTCAATATAACTTCCGGTAACTATGATTATCAAACAGTTATGTACAGATACTAATTTTTAGTGGATGGATATTTCGGAACGTCGCATAATAGCGACGTTCCACTTATATATGCCAGAGCATAAAATGTTTTATTAGAAAGAGATAATGGTAATGAAAGTAACTAAATTCTTTATAATTATATTTACTTTAACATTTTTTCTTTACATTTTTAATTTGCATTTATTTAATACAAATTATTACTCTGCTCAAACGGAAGCAATATTTGCTGACTATCGCATAGGTCAAAACAAAGAAAATATAGTTGTTATAACGTCTCAAAAGGGTAAAGTCTTTGACGTTAGAATCATTCAAAAAGATATTCTGTCAATTTTTGATAAAGAATACCAACTGATAACAAATTTACAAAACGGATATTTTGAAGATTATGTTCAAACTAATTATATTTATTTGTTTGGGAAGCTATATAAATATGGAAAGACATATAATCCAGCGAGTGCAACTGATACATATTTATCCTGGTTTCCATCAGTGAGTTTTTTTCCTGAAGTAACTGCAATAGAGATAAAATATGT
>NZ_JAYAZJ010000028.1:0-21976 GCF_037273965.1 Claveliimonas sp.
TATCTTTTTCCATTATATTTTTAAACAATCTTTTTGAACATTTAGAAAATATTAAGAAAAAAAATAGTTTGACTAAGTAAAGGATAAGAGAAAGAATGAAAAAAGGATAAGAGAGATTAGGCATTACTTGTCTTAAGGCAATCATTCCCTTTTCAAATTGAGATGGAGATATAACAGGTAAAAGAGAAGATAGAATAATTAGAATAAAAAGGGCCAGACATTGAATCGCTATTATTATATATACCACATAGAATACTTTGTAAAAAAAACTTGTATACTTTTTTACCATTATATTGTGACTCCCAACACTTTTTCGTTAAATTATAATAGCCCGTTAATAAACTATATGCTCAACAGAATGTGAGCTTAACAGGGCTACGCCCCATAGTAGTACAAAGGATTGTCAGAAGACAATCCTTTGTATAATTTAAGAAATTATTACACCGCGTCCGTCAAATTCATCGTAGTAAGAATCAAGATAATATTTATGAGCACTATCTAAGAAGTACATTGCAGATACTGCCTCTCTAACAATTACAAACTGGTTCGTATCACTTAACATATAGCTGTATGTTTCATGAGTATAAACGTATTCTGAATTTCTATTGAAAAGAGCTTCAGCAATAACCAAGAGCTTAGATGGTAACTTTTCGGCTAAAACTACACCTAAAGCCATAAAGAGGAGCTGGGCAATTGTAGCGATAGGAGAACCCTTAATATATAATTTTGAATCGAAAGTCTGAGTAACCCATTCTCCTGTTGTGCCATCAGAATAAGGAATTATCCTAGCTGGTTGGGGAGATATAGTTTCTACGTTAGTTTGTCCGTCTGGAGTAGTTGTCTCTATGATAACATTTCCACCATCAATATAGGATTGTACCGTTTTGACTAAAGAACAATCACCTTGTTCATTTACGGTGTAAGTGTAGCTTGTCACATTTTGAAAAGAAGCATCTGTTTCTTCCACTACTTTATAATGCGTTCCATTTTCATCGTATGTGTATACATAGCTTCCTTCATTAAAACTTCCTTCTTCAATGGTAAGATTTTCTCTAGTTTGATTAACATCAGCGTTTTCTACGATTGGCGTCTCTTCAGCAGCCATAACAGTTGCAGGTCCGGCATAGCTAATGATACTAGATGTACACAATAATATAGCTATTGCTTTTATAATATTTTTCTTCATTCCTTTAATTCTCCTCTAATTTAATTTAGTCCGGACTAGAAGATGTTTAGATATTACTACATTTTTGTAATTACCCAATGAAGATTAAGTTAAAAAGAAGTAAAATTTTTGCGCTTTATACCTCACAAATGGCGGGGCTCCATTCTCCTAAAGCTTGCAAAAGGAAATCTTCTTGTAACTCACCTCCAACAAATAACTCTGGTGTTTTCCTTGCTTTTTTATGGGTTGCCATCTTCCATATTTATAGGAATGGACAAGTATATAGTCCGGCGGTGATATGTCAAGAGGAAAATGAATAAAAATCAATAGATTTTTGCTGGTTTTCCCTAAAAATGGGCGCACTTTACTAAGCCTTGCTATTTTCGATTTTTTAGCCGGGCGTAACTTCACCGAGAGAATACAAACCTATTTGGATCCCGATGCCCTATACAGGCTGTTGTCTTTGTGCAGTCAAACAGCAATTGAATCAGTAGAAATTGCCAATGCAGATGATATATCCTATGAAACGAATATAAAAGCAGCACAAAATATAAATGATTTAGACCTTGAAAGCATAGGAGAAAAGGTAAATATTAGCATTTCTGAAAATAGCAATGTTTTTATCAATTATTTATTCATTAATAAAACTCCATCAAAAACTACAACTTATCGTTCAGGTGATATCGATGAAATATATTCTGTTATTAGTATGGCAGTGAGAAGTGATACTACGGCTGGAGTGGATGAATCAATGGATAACGGAGATATAGCATTGTGGGGACGGATAGGAGCATGTGTTTATCATAGACTGCATAAAAGGATTTTGTCCACATAAAAATGCCAAAACTTTGGAAGCGGTTGAGGAGGAGAAGAGTCTGTTTTATGTGGCGATGACACACGCTAAGGAGAATCTTTATTTTTATGCTTATAAGCAGAGTACAGGGAGAACGGTACAGATATCCCCGTTTGTTAAAGAACAGAGAATACAAAAAATAGTATAGCACGGGTAGAAGCGGAACCTGGCTCCGTCTCTATAATAAATCACACCAAACACATAAGAATGAACTAAACATAGCAAAATTATATAGAAAAAATTTTTTAGAAAGGTAAAAGGCATAAGAGAAGAGTAGCTGTGGGAAATATTCTGCAGCTATTATATTTATCTAAATTAAAATTGTTATCCATATTTTTCCAATTAGTGTATAATGATATTTAATACAAATGAGGAGGGATATTATGGAAAGAAAATTACAAGTCTTTATTTCATCAACAAACAAGGATCTAGTTTCTGAACGCCAAGCAGCCGTAAAAGCTATTTTAGACGCTGGACATATTCCTGCTGGTATGGAGTTATTTAAAGCAGGAAATTCTCAATTAGAAACTATATATAGGTGGATTGATGATTCAGATGTCTACTTATTAATACTTGGCGGACGTTATGGATCTATCGATAAAGCTTCAAAATTAAGTTATACGCATCTGGAATATGAATACGCGTTAAGTAAGGGAATCCCTGCATTTGCTATCGTATTATCGGAAAAAATGTTAAATATGAAGGCGGCAGAGAAAACATCCAAAGAAGTTTTTGAGACAAAAAACAAAAAGAAATATCAAGATTTTAAAGCATTAGTACAAACTAAGGTAGTAAGATATGCAGATAATATTTCTGATATTGAAAAAATTATTATTAGTCAATTAAGCAACTATTTATCAAAAGATCCAGAGCAATTTGTTGGGTGGGTAAAAGGAGATAATACGATAGACAATTTTTCTGTTTTCGGATATGATAAACTAACTGAAATGTCAAGAGAACTTATTAGAGAATTGATATCCAGAAATATGCCAATTAATCTTGATGATTTCACACAGCATTTCGTGAATAATTTGTATAAGAATATGAACTTTAATGGGATTTTGGATTCAGTTGAAAGAATTATAGAATTAGATCCTATTGATGAAAAAATGCTTAAAGTAACAACTACTCAAATTCTTAATTACTCTTATTTAAACCCAGAGAAGCGTTCATTCGGACATAATTTTGCAGCTACTCAGCAACAGGCGGAGACGTTGAAAGTTGAAAAATTATTGATAAATAACATTGATTATACCTCGGAATTTAATTATGGAATTGAAAGAAATGAAAGTAGAGGGCAATTTATATATCACTTACAAAGTAATTCGATCCCCATTAATCAGATTCCTTGCAATATTTATTTTAAACAAAGATATGAGTGCCCGGCTTTAGATTTCTTCCAATCAAGCAGACTATCATTTCCATGCAAATCGTATTCGGTTACGGTAATACCTAAAGGTGATTTTCAATCTAAATATTCAATTATTGCATCTACTTTCTCATCGTTTAGTGGTATTCATTATGATGATTTTCTTGCAAGTGAATTAAAAAATTTAGGCATATGTAATCTATCTTTGCCATCATGGTCATTACCTGGAGCTGGATACGTGATAACAGTAAAAAACAAATCAGAGAATAATCATATATAAAATTGTTTGTTGATTTGAGGGGCCACTGAGATATGCTTTTTAATTATCTAAGTAGCCCCTCATTTGTTTTTATGAATAAATTACTTAAATTTGAATTTAGTTGTGCTGACCTGACAAAAGCGGATCTTAAACATGCCAACCTGAGTAGTGCATGCTTTAGTGGTGCAAACCTTTAGCAATGCAGACCTTCTAATATATGTATATGAATATTATATGTCACAGTAATGTCTTTATGTTCTAGAAAAATAGACACAACTTTAATATTGACTCCGTTTCTTAACAAAGCACTCCTCAAACTGTGTCTCAATTCATGGGGAGTACAATAAGGAATAGAACAATTTGCTCGAGACATCATTTTCTTTAAAGTCCGATTAACATTTTGTCGTGATTGAATTTTTCCTCCATTTTTTGTGATAAATACATAATCTGTATCACTATGAGCTGGGTTTAGTTTCTTTTCATATGTAATTATTTCTAAAGCCTGTGTGTTAAGCGGTACACTTCGTTTTCCGGAAAAAGTTTTTGTTGATGAGGAAATGGAAATATACTTTTTCACAGAAATATTATCACGGTCCTTTACTATTATTGATGTAGACGTGACATTTACTCGGGGAGTATTTTGTTTTAGGTCCAAATCTTTCCATTTAAGGTCAATTGCTTCATCTATACGAAGCCCTGTAAACATGATGAACATAAGTAATTTTGCATTGTTACCATATGCTGGTTCTCCCATTTTGCCACCATAGTTTTCCCCTGGAACATTAATACGCTTTGACTCTTCATATAATTTCTTCATATCATCTTCTGTCAAGAAATGAATGGTTCGTTCTTCTTTTTTAACATTATCTTTATGTGGAATTTTTATATCCTCAAAGTTCAGAGTTTCCTTAAAATATTGTTTTTTAATATCATTATTTTTTTGAGGTATTGGTTTATGGTTTTTAATCTTTTCTCTGATTTCCTTTTCAGTAGTTCCATAGAAATACTTTCCGGTAGGAGTCCGATAGTATTTATAGATCCTATTCTTTACCTCTTTTGTACCCCACGAACCTTCCCTATTTTTTTGCCAAAATCTCTCTCTTCACTTTGTTTAATCATACTAATATAATAAAAATGAGTCAATTTTGTCAGATGAAAAAAACTGAAAATTCATCCCGATCAGTTAGAGATGTAAAAAGGATAAGCAAGACTAGAAAAGATTTGCAGATATTTGCTTAAGAATATTTTAATAGAAAAATTCACAAAATAATGGTATTTAGATGAGGTTTTGAAGGAATTTTGTGAAAAATTAACTAGAAAAACCGTTTGACAAATAAGTAAGATATAGATATACTATAGCAAGCGTAAATGATAGTAATTCATTTTCCATTAAGTCAGCATAGCTCCGTCAGTAGAGCCTTCACGTGTAATGAAGAGGTGTCGGCTCAAGTCTGATTTCCAGCTTCTTATGGAAAGAGGAAAGAGACACTCTCTGATATCAGGAAGTGTCTCTTTTTACTTGTTTGGCAGGAAATTTCATTTCCTCTCAACTTATTATGCCGGAATCACTATAACGCGTCCCTGTTTTGCAAATGCAATGGAAAAACAACACAGTTCCATTGCAGCGCAGAGCTTGTCGGCGCAAGTAATGATCCAAGCTTCCCGGCTTGTGGGAAGAGGTCCCAGCGGAAACATATGTGAAAGAATTGCCAGACGTTCTTTTTCGGATATGTCAAAACGCTCAGTGCTATTTTTTGCGGCTACTTTCGGATGATAAAAGGCCTGCAGTTCCTTTACCGGCTTCGGGTCACTGAATTTGTAGAGAAAGAAATCGTGGAGAAGTCCGGCGCGGGCAGCGGCTCTTTCATCACAGCCCAGCTTTTTGGCAATTTTCCAGGAAAGATAAGAAACATTCAGACTGTGGATCAGCCTGGTCGTCCTTAAATGCTGGATATAGAGGGCAAGTTTTCGGAAATCCGCATCCTTAAGAATATCATTGACAATTGACAGATACTCTGCTGAAACATCTTCCGCTACTTTAATGTCCATCGGCACTCACTCACTTTCTTATTTATTTAAGCTCAGTATGAACTTTTCTAAGAGGAAAAGTCAATAAGTTTAATAAAAAAATAAGGAAGAAGTATGGCGGAAAGAACAGGATTGGTAGTATGATAGATAGCGTAAAGCAGAAAGGAAAAGGAGACAGGGCAATGAAAAAAATAGCATTTATCGGATTAGGGATCATGGGAAAATCCATGGCCAGAAACGTGATGAAAAAAGGATATGAACTTAATATTTATGCAAGGACCAGAAGCAAGGTGTCTGATCTGGAGCAGGAGGGAGCTGTATTTTACGAGACGATTCCGGCGTGTGTGAAAGATGCAGATGCGGTGATTACGATCGTAGGTTATCCGAAAGATGTGGAGGAAGTTTATTTTGGAGAAAATGGTATTTTGCAGAATGCGAAACAGGGAGCCTATGTCATTGATATGACAACTTCCAGTCCGAAGATCGCAGAAAAGATTGACAGAGAGGCTAAAGAGAGAGGACTTCATGCGCTGGATGCACCGGTGACGGGAGGAGACACAGGGGCAAAAGCAGGAACTCTTTCCATACTGGTGGGAGGAGCGAAGGAAGATTACGAGTCATGTCTGCCGCTGTTTGAAGCAATGGGAAATAATATTAATTATGAAGGAGCGGCAGGAGCAGGACAAAATACAAAACTTGCGAACCAGATCATGATAGCAGGAACCATATCCGGACTCTGCGAAGCCTTAAGCTATGCAAAGGCCAAGGGTCTTGATCTTCAGACTCTCCTTGATTCGGTGGCAACGGGAGCGGCGGGAAGCCGTCAGCTTGATACCCTTGCCCCCAGGATATTAAAAGGGGATTTTGCTCCGGGATTTTTTATCAAGCATTTTATCAAGGATATGAAGCTGGCTGCCAGCGAGGCGAAGAGCGAAGAGCTGGATCTGAATGTACTGGAAAGGGTGCTGGACAATTATGAAACGCTTGCAGAGGCAGGCTGTGAGGAGGACGGTACACAGGCCCTGATTAAATTTTATGAGAAATGTGAAACAGGAAAGGAAAATTAAAAGATGAAGCTTACAATTTTAGGGACCGGAAATGCAGCTGTTACGGAATGCTACAATACATGCTTTGTATTTTCAGATGGAGACAGACACTTTTTGGTAGATGCAGGGGGCGGAAATCAGATCCTGAAGCGTTTGAAAGACGCAGGAATACCGCTGTCCCAGATCCACGATATTTTCATTACTCATGAACATATTGATCATCTTCTGGGGCTGATCTGGCTCGTACGGATGATCGGGCAGAATATGAATAAAGGCAAATATGAGGGAAATTTGAATATCTATTGCCATGAAGATCTGATTCCGGTTATCAGGACGATCACTGATCTGACTATACAGAAAAAAGTAACAAAGCATATCGGAGAGAGAATCCTCCTTACTCCGGTGGCTCATGGGGAGACAAGAGAAATTCTGGACTGTCCGGTAACTTTCTTTGATATTTATTCCACAAAAGCAAAACAGTACGGCTTTACCATGATGCTTCCGGGAAATGTAAAATTTACCTGTGCAGGGGACGAGCCGTATAATGAGAAGGATTATGAGTTCGCAAAGGACAGTGACTGGCTGATGCATGAGGCGTTCTGCCTGTACAGCGAGGCGGATGAATTTGGCCCTTACGAAAAACATCACAGTACGGTAAAAGAGGCATGCCAGACAGCAGAAGAGCTGAAAATCCCGAATTTGATCCTCTATCATACCGAGGATAAGAATATCGCAAGGCGCAAAGAGCTTTATACAGAAGAAGGAAAAGAGTACTATCACGGTAATCTGTATGTGCCGGATGATATGGAAGTATTTGAATTATAATTATAAAGGAAAAGGTGAAGGAATCATAATGACCATTTCAAGAGAAATGCTGTTTCCTCTTGCATTTTACAAAAAATCTGTTTTCAATGGAAGCCGGGAAAAGATGAATTACCGGATAGAGAAGAAAGAGAACGAAGAAAAAAAAGAAGAATTTCTTCTTACTGTCTGGGAAGGACCTTTCTGTTATGATGCGACGAAGGAAGAGAAAAAGACCTTCCATTATGATTTCAGTGAAGAGGGGATGCAGAAAATTATGGAGCAGCTTAATGAGCTGTAGTAAATAAAGTATGTAGGGCAGCCGGTACAAAAGTACGGCTGCTTTTTTGCGACAAAGTCATACCCGCTTTCGATACCATCTTTCCAGAAGATTGATCAGCGAATACAACCCCATTGCCATGATACACAAAAGCACGATAGACATGAGAAGCCAGTCAAGCTTGAAGGTCTGGCTGGCGTATATGATCAGATAACCAAGCCCCTCTCTGGCAGCCAGAAACTCGCCGATGATCACTCCTACCAGACAAAGGCCGATGTTAACCTTCATGGTGCTGATGACAGCAGGAATGGAACTTGGAATGACAGCCTTTGTAAGAGCGTGAAAACGGTTTCCGTGCAGGGTGTAGATCAGTTTGATCTTTTCCGGATCCACGGTCTTGAAGGCGGTGTGAAGGTTTAATATACTTCCGAAGATCGCCACAGACATTCCGGCTACAATAATGGTTGTTGTAGTTGCGCCAAGCCATACGATCAAAAGGGGAGCAAGGGCGGATTTCGGCAGGCTGTTCAGTACCACGATGTAGGGATCCAGTACCTCAGAGAGGCGGGGACTAAGCCAAAGAGCAACTGCCATCAGAAGGCTGATGGCAATTACAAGGGCAAAACTGACAATTGTCTCATAGAGAGTTACTCCTATATGTGTAAAAATACTGTGATCTTTCAGCATATCCCAAAAACACAGTGCGATTTTTGAAGGGCTGCTGAAGATAAAAGAGTCGATCAGACCGATGTTTGCGCTGAATTCCCAGATGAACAGAAAGGCAAGCAAAAGAAAAATCCGGGAAATCTGCACGATCCGGGTATATTTTTTCTGTTTGTTCAGATAGTTTAATTGTGCAGTAGATAAATCACTCATTGCTGTTCAATTCCTTCCAGATCAGATTAAAATAGGTTTTAAATTCCGGTGCATCCCTCCGCTTCAGCGGGGTATCCTCATCCAGATGAAAGACAAGGGAGAGGGTTTGTTTGATGGACGCCGGGCGAGGGCTTAAGATAATGACTCTGTCTGCCAGCGAAACGGCCTCTGATAAATCGTGGGTTACTAAGATGGCAGTTTTCTTTTCCTTTCGTATGATCTGTCCGATATCGTCGCCGACATGAAGCCGGGTCTGATAGTCAAGAGCCGAGAACGGTTCATCCAGAAGAAGGATATCAGGTTCAAGTACAAGCGTGCGGACGAGAGCAGCCCTTTGCCGCATTCCTCCGGACAGTTCGGAAGGCCTGGAATTTTCAAACTGTTTCAGACCGTAAGTATCCAAGAGTTCGTGGGCTTTCTCTTTGGATTTTGTCGTCAGCATATGCTGCACTTCCAGCCCTAAAATGACATTGTTGTAGATAGTGCGCCACTCAAAGAGCTGATCATGCTGGAGCATATAGCCAATATTTGTTGTGCTTTCCCGGAGATATTTTCCTTTGATCTTAATCAGTCCTCTTTCGGGTTCCAAAAGTCCGGCTATCAGAGAGAGCAATGTGGATTTGCCGCAGCCGGAGGGGCCGACGACAGCCACAAATTCTCCTTCTTTCATGCTGAAAGAAATATCGGTAAGAGCCGGTGTTTCGCCATCCATTGTGTGATAAGAATAATAGATATGTTTCAGTTCTAAAATTTCTTCCATAGGAAATCCTCCGCGTATCAGCGCTGCTGTAAGTATATATTAGTTTATGCGGTCCGCGGCAAACGGTGCTTGCAACAAAGGGGAAAATACCATATACTAAGTATCAGATTCTATTAGAACAAAAAGTGAGGAAAGAGGAGACGTTCTATGAATTACCAAAGAGAGCTGGATATGCTGCTGGCAAAGCTGGAAAAAAGCGGGGAAGTTCCCAGGCTTTTGCTTCACAGCTGCTGTGCGCCCTGCAGCAGTTATGTGCTGGAATATTTAAGTGATTATTTTGAAATCACTGTATTTTATTATAATCCGAATATTTTTCCGGAAAGTGAATATACCAAAAGGATTCTGGAACAACAGACGCTGATCGGAGAGATGCAGGTAAAATATCCGATATCTTTTCTTGCAGGGCACTATGACAGGGAGAAGTTTTATAAGATGGCAGAAGGGCTGGAACACCTCAAGGAAGGTGGAGAGCGCTGTCTGAAATGCTATGAACTGCGTCTTAGGGAGTCGGCACAGATCGCGAAGAAGGGCGGATTTGATTATTTTACGACCACGCTTACCATCAGTCCTTTGAAAAATGCAGACCGGCTTAATGAAATCGGCAAGAAAATGGAAGAAGAGTATGGCGTTACGTATCTTCAGTCTGATTTCAAGAAGAAAAATGGTTATAAAAGATCCATAGAACTTTCAAAAGAATTTAACCTGTATCGTCAGGACTATTGTGGATGTGAATTTTCTCTGGCAGAGGCCCAGAAAAGAAGGAATTATGAAAAATAACTGGGTTTTTACAGGGAAATGTGTTAGAATAACGAACTATAATACAAAAGAAAGGGGATTCCACTTATGGCGCAGTTATGGGGCGGTCGATTTACAAAAGAAACAGATCAGTTAGTATATAATTTCAATGCTTCCATTTCTTTCGATAAAAAGCTGTATGCTCATGATATTGAGGGAAGCATTGCACATGTGATGATGCTGGCAAGACAAGGGGTCTTGAGTGATGCAGAAAAGGAAGATATTATAGCAGGACTTCAGGGAATCCGGTCAGATGTGGAAAAAGGAAAACTGGAGATTACAGACGAATATGAGGACATTCACAGCTTTGTGGAGGCAGAGCTGACCAGGCGGATCGGAGAGGCAGGGAAAAAGCTTCACACAGGGCGGAGCAGGAACGATCAGGTAGCGGTTGATATGAAGCTTTATACAAGAGATGAAGTAAGGCAGATGAACAGCCTGATCAAGGAAATGCTGCATACGCTGCTTTCCATCATGGAAGAAAATACGGAAACTTTTATGCCGGGATTTACCCATCTGCAGAAAGCACAGCCGATTACGTTGGCTCACCATATGGGAGCATATTTTGAAATGTTCAAAAGAGATCATGAGCGTATGGTGGATATTTGCCGCAGGATGGATACCTGCCCCTTAGGTTCAGGAGCACTGGCAGGGACAACGTATCCTCTTGATCGGGAATATACAGCGAGGCTTTTAGGATTTAGCGGACCGACACTCAACAGTATGGACGGAGTGTCAGACAGAGATTATCTGATTGAGTTTTTATCTGCCCTGTCTATGGTCATGATGCATTTGAGCCGGTTTTCAGAGGAAGTCATTATCTGGAATACGAATGAGTATCAGTTTGTGGAAATCGATGATGCATACAGCACAGGAAGCAGTATTATGCCCCAGAAGAAAAATCCGGATATTGCCGAGCTGGTACGTGGAAAGACGGGAAGGGTTTATGGCGCTTTGATGTCTCTTCTTACGACTATGAAGGGGATTCCTCTTGCTTATAACAAAGATATGCAGGAAGATAAAGAACTTGTATTTGACGCTATTGATACGGCAAAAGGATGTCTGTCCCTGTTTACAGGCATGCTTAGAACTATGAAATTCAACCGGAAGAAAATGGCGGAAAGCGCAAGGCATGGATTTACCAATGCCACGGATGCAGCGGATTATCTGGTAGGCAAAGGTGTGCCCTTCCGGGATGCTCACGGCATTGTGGGACAGCTGGTTCTGTATTGTATCGATAAAGGAATTGCCCTGGATGATATGTCCCTGGAGGAATACAGGCAGATATCTCCGGTCTTTGAGGAGGATATTTACGATGCCATCAGCATGGAAACCTGTGTCAATAAGAGAGTGACAATAGGAGCGCCCGGAAAGGCTGCTATGCAGGATGTGATCGGGAAATATAAAAAATATCTGGAAGGCTATGGGGATGACCGCATCTGACCGGACAGAGAAATAAAAGGAAAAGGAGAGAGAAAATGGAACAGAAATTAAGAGTAGGCATTTTGGGAGCGACAGGTATGGTAGGACAGCGTTTTATTTCTCTGCTGGAAAATCATCCCTGGTTTGAGGTAGTAACAGTAGCGGCAAGCCCGCGTTCTGCCGGAAAAACATATGAGGAGGCAGTGGGAGGAAGATGGAAGATGGATACTCCCATGCCGGAGGCAGTAAAAAAACTGACAGTACTTAATGTAAATGAAGTGGAAAAAGTTGCAGCGACTGTAGATTTTGTTTTCAGCGCTGTTGATATGACAAAAGAAGAGATCAAAGCGATCGAAGAGGAGTATGCAAAGACAGAGACTCCTGTGGTATCCAATAACAGCGCCCATCGCTGGACTCCGGATGTGCCGATGGTAGTTCCGGAAATCAATCCGGAACATTTTGACGTCATCGAGTCACAGAAAAAGAGGCTGGGAACAACAAGAGGATTTATTGCTGTAAAGCCAAACTGCTCGATTCAAAGTTACGCACCCTGCCTTGCTGCATGGAAGGAATTTGGTCCTAAGGAACTTGTTGTTACTACATATCAGGCGATTTCCGGTGCGGGAAAAACATTTAAGGACTGGCCGGAGATGGACGGCAATATTATTCCCTATATTGGCGGAGAGGAAGAAAAAAGTGAAAAGGAACCTTTACGTGTTCTTGGCCGGGTAGAAAACGGCGAGATTGTTATGGCAGACGCCCCGAAGATTACATGCCAGTGTGTGCGTGTCCCTGTTTTGAACGGTCATACTGCTGCAGTATTTATTAATTTTGAGAAGAAACCTTCAAAAGAGGAACTGATCGAGAAGCTGGTAAGCTTCCGGGGATTTCCGCAGGAGGCTGAACTTCCGAGTGCGCCGAAACAGTTTATCCAGTATCTGGAGGAGGACAACCGTCCGCAGGTAAGCCTTGACGTTGACTATGAGAGAGGAATGGGCGTATCTATCGGACGTCTGCGGGAGGATTCGATTTATGATTATAAATTTATCGGTCTGTCCCACAATACAGTACGCGGCGCTGCCGGCGGCGCAGTGCTGTGTGCGGAAACATTGACTGCAAAAGGATTTATCCAGGCGAAATAGTCAATTTGGGACGTAACACTTTTTAAAAGTGTTACGTCCCAAATTGCAGTTTACGGTGGGTAAAAATGTCAAATACCCTGTGCTTTTTTGTCGATTAGTCCAGAATGTCCCCTTCGATGGAGATGGTTACAACCTGCCAGGGAATCCATTTTCCGCTGTTTTTCAGCGCTTCTGCAGCAGCATGTTCGATTCCGCCGCAGCAGGGAACTTCCATGCGGACGATGGTGACATCTTTTATATTGTTATTTTTGATAATCTCTGTCAGTTTTTCGGTATAATCTACTGCGTCCAGTTTTGGGCAGCCGATCAAAGTGACTTTGCCGCGGATAAAATCCTGATGGAAGTTTCCGTAAGCATATGCGGTGCAGTCAGCGGCGATCAGAAGATGTGCGCCGTCAAAGTAAGGGGCGTTGACAGGAGCCAGTTTGATCTGTACCGGCCATTGGCGAAGCTGGGATTCCACCGGTGATGTGTTCGCTGTGCTTCTGTTGGAAGAAGTTTTTCGACTGGAAAGGTGGCGTTTCACTGCCTTTTCATCATAGGCTGCCGCTTCCCTTTCAACAAAGGAAATGGCATTAGTGGGACAGGTTGGAAGACAGTCGCCTAAGCCGTCACAGTAATCGTCGCGCATCAGCTTTGCCTTGCCGTTTACCATTTCAATGGCGCCTTCATGGCAGGCATCGGCACAAAGCCCGCATCCGTTGCATTTTTCTTCATCAATCTGAATGATTTTACGTATCATAATTTTTCTCCTTATCTTTGTATTGTATGTCGCTGCCTGACTTAGTATAGTATAAAAGAAAAAAAGAATCAGTTGCTTTTGCAACAGAAAAGAGGAAATATGGGTGATGTTATAAAAATGCTGTTGGTATCACCCTTGTTTCAGGGCATACCTGAAGAAAAAATGATGGAAGTTCTTCGGTGCCTTGATACAAGATGGGCAGACTTTGAAAAAGGACAGCAGCTTTTCAGACAGGGAACTTCTCTGAAAGCAGCCGGATTCCTGGTAGAAGGGAGCCTGTCTCTGGAGAGGGAAGATTTCTGGGGCAACAGAAGCATTCTTGCAGTCGTAAGGCAGGGGGAGATCTTCGGAGAAGTGTACGCCTGCAGGCAGGAAAAGAGGCTGAATATCAATATTACAGCTCTGGAAAAAGCCAGTGTTTTATTTTTAAATCTTGAAACAATACTTGAGAACCAAAAAGTCCCGGAGGATGTAAGGACTGTGCTCCTTGGAAATCTTGTGGGTATCCTGGCGGATAAAACATATTACATGTCACGAAAAGCGGAGTTTTTAAGTGCAAGGACAACGAGAGAAAAACTGATGAGTTATCTGTCGGCTCAGGCACAGGAGACAGGTAAGACCGAGTTTCAGATTCCTTTTAACAGACAGGAGATGGCAGATTTTTTATCTGTTGAGAGAAGTGCCATGTGCAGGGAGCTTGGCAAAATGAGGCGGGAAGGCATTGTAAGCTTTTCCAAAAAGCAATTCTGCCTGAAAGGAAAGGCAAAGGAGGAGTAAATCTTCTGGATATATTTTTGCTTTGCATGTATAATCTTAATAGAAGGAATGCGCTGCAAGGAGGAAGGAAAGCATGGAGGAAAAGAAAAATAAAAAAGAAGATATTTTGAAATACACTCAAAACAGAGAGCTGTCCTGGCTGAAATTTAATCAGAGAGTTCTGGAAGAAGCCCAGGATCCATCCGTTCCCCTTCTGGAACGAATGAAATTCGTGGCAATTTTTACGAGCAATCTGGATGAGTTTTTCATGATTCGTGTGGGAAGCCTTTTTGATATGGCAGCGGCCGATCCGAAAGCGGTGGATTCCCGTTCGGGAATGACACCGTCGCAGCAGCTGGAAAAAATTTACGAGGCAGTGGCGCCTCTTTATAAAGAAAGAGATAAAACTTACGCGGAAATTAAGAAGCAGCTTCATCCTTATGGGGTGTGCGGTCTGGATTTTAAAGAGCTGGAACAAAGTGAGAAAAAGTATGTAAAGAAATATTTCAAGGAACAGGTACTTCCCGTCCTCTCGCCGCAGATCGTGGACGCCAACCATCCGTTTCCCCATCTTTTAAATAAAGAGCTCTATGTGACTGCTATGCTGAAGCAGAACAACAGGACGATGCTGGGAATTGTTCCCATCCCTAACTTTATTTCCGACATTTTGTATCTTCCGGGACATGATATCCGCTATATCCGCATGGAAAAGGTGATCATGGAATATTTGAATCTTGTGTTCGGCCAATATGAAGTGACGGAAAAGAATTACATATGTGTTACAAGAAATGCAGATATTGCGCCGGATGACGAAGCTTTGGAGGTAAATGATGATTTCCGGTATCTGATGAAGCAGACCCTGCACAAAAGAAAAAGAATGGCAGTGGTAAGGCTGGAGATTGCAGAAAAGCTGAATGCGGAAACGGAAAAATATTTCTGTGAAAAGTTCAATATTACGAAACGGCAGATTTTCCGTACAAAGATGCCTATGAAACTGGACTATATGTTTGCCATCAGCGGCAACCTGCCGGATTCTATGAAGCGGGCGCTGATCTATCGTCCGTTTTCGCCGCAGCCTTCCGGCAGGCTGGAGGAGGGCAGCATTATGCGGCAGATCCGGAAAAAGGATGCTCTGCTTTTTTATCCTTATGAGAGTATGGAACCCTTTCTGCAGCTGATCAAGGAAGCAGCATTTGATCCGTCTGTCATGACGATCAAGATTACCATTTACCGCCTTGCCAAAAAGGCCAGACTGGTGGAGTATCTCTGTGCGGCAGCGGAGAACGGTAAGGAAGTAACGGTCCTTATTGAGCTTAGGGCAAGATTTGACGAGCAGAATAATATTGACTGGTCAGAGCGGCTGGAGGAAGCAGGATGCCGTGTGATCTATGGATTTGAAGGATATAAAGTTCATTCCAAGATTTGTCTGATCACCTATCGGCACCGCAATGAGATTCAGTATATTACTCAGATCGGTACAGGAAATTACAATGAGAAGACGGCTGCCATGTATACGGATCTTTCGTTAATGACGGCCGACAGGGAGATAGGGGAAGATGCCGCCTTGTTTTTCCAGAACATGTCCATTGGAAATCTGGACGGAATCTATCGCCATCTGATCGTATCGCCCACTTCACTGAAGCCAAAGATCCTGCAGCTGATGGATCAGGAAATACGAAAAGGGGCAAAAGGCCGGATCATTATGAAAATGAATTCCCTGACAGATGTGGATTTTATTGAAAAGGCGGCGGAAGCCTCTCAGGCAGGTGTCCGTGTAGATTTGATCGTCAGAGGAATCTGCTGTATTCTTCCGGGTATACCGGGATATACAGAGAATATTACCATATCCAGCATTGTGGGAAGATATCTGGAACATCCAAGGATCTTCAGCTTTGGAACAGGGACAGATCAGAAAATCTATATCGGATCAGCGGACATGATGACAAGAAATACAGAAAAGCGTGTGGAAGTTGCAGCCCCTGTGCTGGATCCGGATGTGAAGCGCCAGGTAAACGGATATCTGGAGGTCATGCTGGCGGATAATGTAAAAGCCAGGGTACTGCAAAAAGACGGAACATACAAAAAGAAACCGATCACGGAAAAGAGAGTCAATTCACAGGAACACTTTATGAAGTCTGCTGTCCTGGCAGCAAGGAACAAAAAGCCGGCGCCTAAAAAGCAGGGGCTGCGTGAGCGGTTTGCAAAGATATTCAGAAAATAGGAGAACAGACAGCATTTATGGGAAAAGCATTATATATTGCCGAAAAGCCAAGTGTAGCACAGGAGTTTGCCAAGGCTTTGCATCTTAAGACAAGAAGAAATGACGGATACCTGGAATCGGCAGAGGCAGTTGTGACATGGTGCGTCGGGCATCTGATCACAATGAGTTACCCGGAAGCTTATGATGAAAAATATAAGCGGTGGAGTCTTGCGACTCTGCCGTTTTTACCGGAGGAGTTCCGCTATGAGGTGATTCCCTCGGCAGCGAAACAGTATCGTATTGTAGCAGGCCTTCTGAACCGGGAGGATGTGGAAGTGATCTATGTCTGTACAGACTCGGGACGGGAGGGAGAATATATATACCGTCTGGTAGAACAGATGGCGCAGGTAAAAGGGAAGATCAGGAAGAGAGTGTGGATCGACTCCCAGACAGAAGAGGAAATCCTAAGGGGTATCCGTGAGGCAAAAGATCTGTCGGAGTATGATGATTTGTCCGCATCAGCCTATCTTCGCGCCAAAGAAGATTATCTGATGGGGATTAACTTTTCCCGTCTTCTGACACTGAAATACGGGGACAGTATTTCCCGTTATCTGAACACAAAGTATTCAGTTGTGTCTGTGGGACGGGTGATGACCTGCGTTCTCGGCATGGTAGTAAGAAGAGAACGGGAAATCCGGGATTTTAAAGAAACGCCCTTTTACCGTGTCGTCAGCACCATAAGAGCAAAAGAAGGCGGACAGACTTTCGAGGGAGAGTGGAGGGCAGTCAAAGGCTCACGGTATTTTGAATCCTTTGATCTCTACAAAGAAAATGGATTCAAAGAAGAGGCAAAGGCCAGGGAACTGGTGGACTTTCTGCAGGATCCGTCCCCTGTTTCCTGCAAGATTCTTTCCATTGAAAAGAAAAAGGAAAAGAAAAATCCTCCTTTGCTTTTTAACCTGGCGGAGCTGCAGAATGAGTGTTCTAAAAGGTTTAAGATCAGCCCGGATGAAACGCTTCGCATTGTGCAGGAACTGTATGAAAAGAAACTGGTTACTTACCCCAGGACAGACGCCAGAGTACTGTCCACAGCGGTGGCAAAAGAAATCAGCAAAAACTTAAACGGGTTGATGAAATATACGCCGGCGGTGCCCTGGCTGAACGATATTGCCAGCCGGCAAAGTTATAAGGGGCTGGCAAAGACACGGTATGTCAACGACAGCCAGATTACGGATCATTATGCCATTATTCCTACAGGACAGGGTATAAGCGCGCTAAATAGTGTGGCGCATACGGCAAAATCGGTGTATGATATTATAGTGAGGAGATTTTTGAGTATTTTTTATCCCCCGGCAATTTATCAGAAAGTGGCGATCGTCACCGAGATCAAAGGAGAGCAGTTTTTCTCCAGCTTCAAAGTCCTGGCGGAGGCCGGATATCTGGAAGTGGCAGGTGTTCCGGGACAGAAGAAGGAAAGCTCTGAAAGCGGAGAAAACGAGGAAGGGGAAGGAACCGCGGGAGAGGAATTTTTTGAGACAGTAAAATCCCTGAAAAAAGGCATGGTCCTTTCGGTGGAATCACTGGATGTGAAAGAGGGGAAAACGTCCCCGCCGAAACGATACAATTCCGGCTCACTGATCCTTGCCATGGAAAACGCCGGGCAGTTGATCGAGGACGAGGAGCTTCGCTCCCAGATCAAAGGAAGCGGAATCGGAACCAGCGCCACAAGAGGAGAGATTTTAAAAAAATTGTTCAACAACAAATACCTGGATCTCAATAAAAAGACCCAGATTGTGACTCCCACACTTTTGGGCGAGATGATCTATGACGTGGTGGATCATTCTATTCGCTCCCTTCTCAATCCGGAACTTACAGCCAGCTGGGAGAAGGGCCTCACTTACGTGGCGGAAGGGGAAATCACTTCAGACGAATATATGGTGAAACTGGAAAATTTTATCCGCACAAGAACAAGCGGAGTGCTGGGGCTGAATAATCAATATGAATTAAGGAGCTGCTATGATAAAGCGGCATCTTATTATAAAAAATCAAAAAGTAAAAAACAAAAGCCGAAAGGCGGAAATGGAGCAGAACAATGAAAGAAATGACTATTAAAGAACTGTATACTCTGGAAGAAACGATTGCAAAGGATATTTTTGAGGGAGCAACCTATCCATGGGAAGTCCTTCCTAAAATCGGATCCTTTATCAAAGAACTTGGAGAGACACTTTCCAGCGAAGAGTATGATAAGGTGGGAGAAGATGTCTGGATCGCGAAATCCGCAAATGTATTTGAGTCTGCATATATTCACGGACCTGCCATTATCGGGAAAAATGCGGAAGTGCGTCACTGTGCTTTTATCCGCGGCAACGCTATTGTCGGAGAAGGAGCAGTTGTGGGCAATTCTACAGAGCTGAAAAATGTAATTTTATTTAATAAGGTACAGGTGCCCCATTACAACTATGTCGGAGACTCTATTCTTGGGTACAAAGCTCATATGGGAGCAGGATCCATCACATCAAATGTAAAATCCGACAAAAAGCTGGTTGTGATCAAGACGCCGGAAGGACCTGTTGAGACCGGATTGAAAAAATTCGGCGCCATGCTGGGGGATGAAGTAGAAGTTGGATGCGGAACCGTATTGAATCCGGGAAGTGTGGTAGGAAGCCATACAAACATTTATCCTTTGTCTTCTGTACGGGGATTCGTTCCGGCAGGAAGCATTTATAAAAAGCAGGGAGAAGTTGTAGAGAAGCAGTAAACACCGAAGGAGGTGGAAGGCTGTGAAGAAAAGGACCGCGGGGAAAATAAGGAAAAGGAAACGGAGCAGAGTTTTTGCGGCGGCGTTTCTGGCAGGAATCGTGGCCTGCCTGTCAGGATGTGCGGCTCCAAAGTCGGGAGGGCTTAGTTCCAGTAAAAATTTTCAAAGCGGAGAAATACTGTCTGTAAACCAGAAGGATGAAAAAGTGGAAATCCTGCTTTCAAAAAGCGGCGAAACAGTCAGTCTTGATTTTTCTGAAATGGAGGAATCTGGCGGGGCGGATTTGAAAGAAGGAGATTATATCTATTACAGTACCTGGGGAAATACGCCGGAAAAACTGGACGTCATAGAAAAAACTGCTCCATATACACTGAATTATGAGGTGGGGAGCGGGGAAATTGTATCTATTGATACAGAAGAGATGATAATGACCGTGAAGCTTGACCGCGGAATGGAATTTTACGATGACAGTACAGCTGTCCTTGATTACAGCTGCAGTACCGGATGGCTGAAAAACAACAAGGACTTTGAAGTAAATCCGGGAGACAGTATTTACTATTCATTTTTTGACGGAAAACCGGAAGAAATCTATTGCATCGAACGTATCGTTTCGGAAGAAGCGTAAACAGACTGTTGCTTTGTGTGGATAAAATGTCAAAGACAGCAGAGTTTTGCGGAACAGAAGGGGCATGTTGCAAATAGTTCTGTAAATTGTTATTATTATGAGTGGAATGAAATACCGTATCACGCATAACAAAGGACACAGGAGCTTAGGTACAGAAGAATAGATTGATGGAGGTACAAGATGAGAGTTGCAATTATTACAGCAAATACAGCAATATACAGAGGAAAGGAAGAGGATGCAGCGGGAAAAGTGATCCAGAAGATCATTGAAAAGGAAGGACACACCATTGTATTTCAGAAAGCCCTTCCCTGTGACAGACAGGTTTTGTCTACTGTCATGCAGAGAATGGCGGACGGACATTTGACAGACCTGATCCTGACAACAGGAGGAGCAGGATGCAATGCAGGGGACTGCACGCCGGAGGCGACAATGGATGTAGTGGACCGGCCGGTTCTTGGTATACCGGAGGCGATGAGAGCTTATACTATGAAGCTGACGAAGCGTTCCATGCTCAACAGAAGCGCGGCAGGGATCAGAGGAGATGTTATGATCGTAAATCTTCCCGGTAAAGCCGGAGCGGTTAAGCAGTGTCTGGAATATCTGCTTCCGGAAATTACGCATGCAGTTGAACTGATCCAGAAGACTCCGGAAGAGTAAGAGATGAGAAAAGCCCAGGCAGGAATGGAAGAATAGATGTAGCAGGAGGGGAGTATGCAGGATATGAAAATTACGTATATCGGACATAGCGGATTTGCAGTCAGATGGGATGGACATGCAGCTGTGTTTGACTATTTTCAGGGAGAAGTGCCCGAGTTTGAGAAAGACACGAAAATCTATGTTTTTGCCAGCCATGCACACTACGATCATTTTCAGCCGTGTATTTTCGAATGGGCGTCAAAATATCCTGATATCACCTACATTTTATCCAGCGATATCAAATACAGGATGCCGGAAGAGATTTCAGCAGAGCAGGTGTATTATATGAAACCGGGCCGGCGTCTGGAGTTGGAAGAGGATTGTCCGGTGGCAGTGCGTACTCTGAAATCGACAGATGAGGGAGTGGCATTTTTGATCCGGATCGGCGAGAGAATTATCTATCATGCAGGTGACCTGAACTGGTGGCATTGGGAGGAGGAATCCCCAAGATACAATAAACTGATGATGCAGAGCTATCAAAGAGAGATTGAAAAGCTGGAGGGGCGTCATATTGATGTGGCTTTTGTTCCGGCAGATCCAAGACAGGGAGAACAGTATTATTGGGGACTTGACTGGTTTATGAAACATACGGATACAGCCAATGTATTTCCTATGCATAACGGGCAGGAACATGAGGTTTATGAAAGGCTGATGGCACAGCCGGAGACGGAAAGCTACCGGGAACGCATTATGCATATTACCGGGAAAAACCAGATATTTGAAGTGGCGTTCCCAGAAAATGGGACTGCCCGGACAGAATAGGAGTGGCATAACATGCAGGTAAAGATATATACAGATGGAGCGGCCAGAGGGAATCCGGACGGGCCGGGAGGCTACGGGGCAGTCCTGGAATATGTAGATACGAAGGGACAGCTTCATACAAAGGAACTTTCTAAGGGATATAAGAAAACGACAAATAACAGGATGGAACTGATGGCAGTGATCGCAGCGTTGGAAGCACTGAACCGGCCCTGCAGTATCGAACTTTATTCAGACTCCAAATATGTGGTGGATGCTTTCAATCAGAACTGGATCGGCGGATGGCTGAAAAAAGGCTGGAAGAGGGGAAAGAATGAGCCGGTAAAAAATGTGGATCTCTGGAAGCGGCTCCTGAAGGCAAAAGAACCTCATCAGGTACAGTTCATCTGGGTAAAAGGACATGACGGACATCCGCAGAATGAAAGGTGCGATACTTTGGCCACATCGGCAGCAGATGGAGACAATCTGATCGAAGATACCGGGCTTGAAGTATAAGATTTGGCTTTACAGAAATTTTATTATGTGATAAAATCGAAAATCGTGGAAGTAAAGTATAACAGGTAATCGCGGCTGCAATCGCCGAAAGGCGGCAGGTGAGGAAAGTCCGGGCTTCACAGGGCAGGATGCCGGATAACGTCCGGTGG
>NZ_JAYAZJ010000029.1:0-16671 GCF_037273965.1 Claveliimonas sp.
CTCCGCAAGAATTGTTCCGGAAAGCTGGCAGATTCTGGCAATCTGCTTTCCATTTGTCACCGGCATAATTCCCGGAAGTACCGGAATTGTAATTCCCTGCTCCCGAATACGGTACAGAAAATTGTAGAAGATATTATTATCAAAAAACATTTGCGTTGTCAGAAAATCTACTCCGCAGTCCACCTTCTTTTTCAGATTCCGGATATCATCTTTCTTATGTTCTGTGTCAACATGTCCCTCCGGGTAGCATGCTGCCCCGATACAAAAATCGCCCTGCTGCTTGATATCTTCAATCAACTCGCTTGCATATTTATAGTGATTCGGAAGAGGGAACTCTGTATCTGCCGGTATATCTCCCCGAAGAGCCAGTATATTTTCTATTCCCTTTTCTTTCAGATTTTCTATCACCGTATGTACTTCTTCTTTAGTAGAAGATACACAGGTCAAGTGTGCCAGGCTTGTTACATGGAAATCATCCTGGATCTGTGAAGCGATACTGGCTGTATTTTTGCTGGTTCCTCCGCCGGCGCCGTATGTCACGCTCATAAATGCCGGTTTCAGCGCTGCGATCTTCTCAGTAGCTCTTAAAACCGATTCATATCCGGCGTCTGTTTTTGGCGGAAATACCTCAAAGGAAATATGTACTTTCTCTTCTTTCAAAATATCTTTTATCTTCATGTCCGTCCTCTCCTAATGCTGTGTAATTTTTCTTTCATTTTTTCTTTCATTTTTTATTTCATTTTTATGGTTACAGTTCATCATAGAGCTGCTCATACTGTTTCGCTGAACTGTTCCATGAAAAATCTTTTTCCATGCCTCTTTCCACAATCTTATTCCAGTCCCTCTTGCGGTCATAGAAGATCCTTTGTGCATAGCGCACTGTGGCAAGCATTTCATGTGCATTATAATTCATAAAACTGAATCCTGTTCCGGTTTTCTCATATTCGTTATAAGGCTCTACCGTATCTTTCAGTCCGCCGGTTTCACGTACGATCGGCACTGTCCCGTATCGAAGGCTCATAAGCTGGCTTAAGCCGCATGGCTCAAACAGCGACGGCATGAGAAAAGCGTCGCAGGAAGCATAAATCTTGTGAGACATAGGCTCGGAATAATAAATATTGGCCGATACTTTTCCCGGGTATTTCCATGCAAAATGGCGGAACATATTCTCATACTGTGCTTCTCCGGTACCGAGAACCACGATCTGTACAGCATCCTGACAAAGCTCGTCCATCACACAGGAAATCAGATCAAATCCTTTCTGATCTGTCAGACGGGAAACAATACCGATCATCATAACATGATGATCCTGTTCCAGGTTCAGTTCCTGCTGCAGAGCCATTTTATTTTTGATCTTTTCTTTACGGAAATTATCTACCGAATAATTTCTTGCAATATGCTTGTCTGTCTCCGGATTGTAATCATCATAATCAATCCCGTTTACAATACCTGACAGACAGTTTGACCTGGCATTCATGAGACCGTCCAGCTTTTCTCCGTAGAACGGCATTTTAATTTCCTCTGCATAGGTATTACTTACAGTTGTAATGCGGTCTGCATAGACAATACCGCCCTTCAGATAATTTGCATCCTTATAGGCTTCCAGCTTGTCCGGTACAAAATAGTAGGGCGGAAGTCCTGTAATATCCTGTACCCTCTTTGTGTCCCATGTACCCTGGAATTTCAGGTTATGTATTGTCATGATGGTCTTGATTCCTCTGTAATATTCGTTCCCATAGCGGAAATTATCCAGATACACCGGCACAAGTCCTGTCTGCCAGTCATGACAGTGGATGATATCCGGACGGAAATCAATCACCGGAAGGGCCGAGAGCACTGCTTTTGAAAAGAATGCAAATTTTTCAATATCAGCATAAATATCTCCATAGGGAGCCCAGCCGCTGAAATAGTATTCATTATCTATAAAATAAAACGTTATCCCTTCATACTCCAACTCCAGAATCCCAACATATTCCGTTCTCCAGTTCAGATCCATGTAAAAATGTGTCCGATACTGCATCTGGTTTCTCCATTCTTCCTTGATGCAAAGATACTTCGGAAGCATCACCCGGACATCATATTTTTCTTTATCAAAATATTTCGGCAAAGAGCCGACTACATCTGCCAGTCCTCCCGTCTTTATAAACGGTACAGATTCTGACGCCGCAAAAAGTATTTTTTTCATGATCAAGATCCTCCCATCCTCACAATATACGCTATAAAAATATTATATCGTATTTTTTTTCAGATGAAAAGAGTTATCTGTTTTTATATTCCAGTCTGAGTGTGTCTGCAATAAGCGCAATAAACTCCGAATTGGTCGGTTTTCCCTTTCCATTGCTTACAGTATATCCAAACAGTTCATCCAGGGTATCCAGTTTTCCTCTGCTCCATGCCACCTCGATCGCATGGCGGATGGCTCTTTCTACTCTGCTCGCGGTGGTTTGATGGTGTTTTGCCACAGTGGGATACAATACTTTTGTCACCGCATTGAGCACATCCATATCTTCCACGGCCATCATAATAGCATCTCTAAGATAGTGATATCCTTTGATATGGGCCGGTATACCAATTTCATGGATCATATCAGTCACCCGGGTTTCCAGACTTACCTGCGGATCTTCTTCTTTAGAATGGCCGGCTTCGCTGATATGAGAAAATGCATTTGTCCCTTTCTGCCCCACCTGCTTGATCCTATCCAGTATCATCTCATTATTAAAAGGTTTCATCACATAGTACACTGCCCCTTTATTAAATGCATCTTCCGTAATTCTTTCCTGCCCCACAGCTGTTACTACAATAAAATTCGGTCTCTTTTTCAAGGTTTTGTCATGATTCACATGGTCCATCACACTTAGACCGTCCATCTTTGGCATGATCAGATCAAGAAGGACAACATCCGGCTCCTTTTCCTTTATGACACTGCACATGTCTTCCCCGTTATTTGCCTTTCCCACCAGATTTAACTCCCGGTCGCTGTTTATAATTTCGCCAAGCAGTTCCAGGATTCTTTCATTGTCGTCGGCGATCGCTACGCGAATCTCTCCCATTCCATAATCCTCCTATCTTTTTCTTGAAAAACTGTCAAGGAAAATTATAGAATCCACAAGTCGCGAAATCAAGAAATTAAGGTCGTAAAATCTCGACAGGGTTCTTCCATTTTCAGATTATTCGATATGTTTCAACATATCCTGTATAAAAATTCCGTATCCTTCTTTGGGGTTATTTACAAACACGTGCGTCACCGCTCCAACGATCTTATTGTCCTGAATGATGGGACTTCCACTCATCCCCTGCACAATTCCTCCAGTCAGCTCCAAAAGCTCTTTATCTGTCACTTCAATCTGCAGTTTTTTATTGGATTCTTTGGCGTTTTCGTCGACTTTTGTAATACGAATCTCATAATCTTTTACGCTGCCGCTTACTGCGCAGCGTACCACGGCTTCTCCTTCTTTCACCTCTGACTCGTCAAGAACCGGTTCCATGGGTGTGGTATCCGTAAAAAGCGTATCTACCCGGTCAAGTTTTCCGTATATTCCCTCACTTGTATTCTCCTGTATCGTCCCCAGAATATTATAATTATTGTACACGATAATTCCTTCCATGCCGCCCGGTGTTCCATTTTCTCCTTTCTGTATATCTTTGATGCTTGTGGTATACAAAAGACCGTCTGCTGCATTCAGAAGCTGCCCTGTATCTGTGTCGCGAATACCGTGTCCCAGAGCGCCGAACTGACTGTCGGCATTTAAAAATGTCACTGTGCCAAGTCCCTGTGCATTGTCTCTTACCCATATCCCGAGCTTATATTCGTTCCTTTCACACCGCACGGCTTTCATACGAATATCAATCTTTTGATTATTCCGCAGTACAGTCAGAACAATATCATCGCTTTCCAGAGCTGCCACCGCCTCGATCAGCTGGGATTTATTTTTAATCTCCTCGTCATCCAGGGCAATAATATAATCACCCTCTTTTACAAGATGAGCGGCCGGTTCATGTTCCTCTCCATCTTCACCGGTTACTCCTTCTGTTCCCAATACAAGAGCTCCTTCCGTTTCCAGGTAAATCCCCACCGGCATTCCTCCGGGAATCAAAAGCTCATTGGAAGTATCGGCCCCCACCTCTTTCTCCAAAGCTTTCTGATTTGTTCGGATCACATACCAGCTGCCTCCTACAGAAAAGGCAAATACCAGTATCATCACAATCATTCGTCTGTACCAAAATCTTCTCATACTGTCTCTCCACTATCCATCTGTCTTTTTTCATCGTATAGAAAAGTTCATTTCCTATGTTAGTATGCGAAGAAGGAAAACTTTTACACTGGTAAAAACTGGTATCCCCTCACTTTATATATCATATGTTACATCTCTTTCAGGATTTCCTCTGCAATTTCTATTTTCCGGACACAGCGGTCCATTGCCTTTCTTTCAATGTATCTGTGGGCGTCGGGTTCGCTCATTTTCCTTTGATCCACCAGGATCCATTTTGCACGGTCAATGGTGCGAAGCTCCTGCATCTTTTCTTTCAGCCGTCTGGATTCCTTTTCCATCCTCTTTATTTTCATCTGCAGAGCGCTCAGCATTTTAACCGCTATATACAGGTTCTGTTTTGTCGTCGGCTTGGGAAGCGCTATAATTCCATAATCTTCCACCTGACAGACAACCTGCTCGTACATTTCATTTTTTACAAGCAGAAGAATCCCCATATTGTGATGCTGCTCTGACAGATCAATTGCTGTGCGCACGCCAAAATCATCGGCCAGAGGTGTGTTTATAATAAGAATATCGTACATATGGCTGACACAGAGACGTTTGGCATCTCCGGCAGCCGCCGTGCATGATACATCCTTATATTGCGGCCCCGGAAATGTCTCTTTAAAGAGGTCAGCCATTTTTTCTGCCCTGGACACGATCAATATGCGGTATCTTTCTTTTTCTGTGAGCATGTCCTCTCTCCTTTTCTGATCGTTCTAGGCTTTCAAAGGTTTCTTGTATACTTCCAGGTAAGCTTCCGGTAAAACTTCTTTTATAAGCGGACTTGCACTTGCCGCATCCCATGCTTCACCTCTGCTCTCCGGCAGCTTTTTCAGATGGTCGGTTACTTCATTTCCGGCTCTGTAAAGGTTAACGTTCGCCGGCTCCATCAAAGGAAGATCATTCTCTATTCCATCCAGACCTGCATAGATCAAAAGGGCAAATGCCAGATATGGATTGGCTGTCGGATCCGGTGAGCGCAGCTCGATTCGTTTGCGGCCGTTTTTTACAGCCGGAATCCGGATTAACTGCGACCGGTTTTCCGGCGACCAGGTAATATATTTGGGTGCTTTCTTTTCCCCAAGTCTCATATAAGAATCTTCAGACGGATTTAAAAACAGAGTGATTTCCCGGATATGCTCCAAAATTCCGCTCATAAACTGCCTGTTATAATCCTCACCATCTTCGCTTTGTACCGACATGTTAATATGCATCCCGTTTCCTGCATATTCTTTCACCGGTTTTGGCGAAAAATCAGCGCTAAGCCCATTCCCCATTGCCGCTGTTCGCACGATCCATTTAAAAGAAGATGTGTTGTCAGCAGCGCTCAGAGCATCGCTGTACTGAAAATCAATCTCATTTTGCCCCGGTCCTTCCTCATGGTGAGAAGCTTCCGGCTCGATTCCCATATCAATCAGTGTAAAACAGATCTCCCGCCGTATATTTTCCCCTTTATCCTCCGGCGCAATATCCATATATCCTGCATGATCAAATGGAATTCTGGTAGGTCTTCCCTTTTCGTCTGTCTCAAACAGATAAAACTCTACTTCTGTGCCAAAGTAAACCGTCAGGCCTTTCTCTTTCGCCTTCTCTACAGCCTGCTTCAGAATGTATCTGCTGTCCTTTTCATATAAAGTACCGTCCGGATACCGGATGTCACAATACATCCTGGCCACTCTTCCCACAGACGGTCTCCACGGAAGAATGGAAAATGTAGATGGATCAGGATGGAGGAAAAGGTCGCTTTTCACTTCATCTCCAAAACCTTCCACTGCTGATGCATCAAAAGAAATTCCCTCCCGGAACGCTCTCTCCAGCTGTCCCGGCATAATGGAAATATTTTTCTGTATTCCGAATACATCAAAAAAGGCAAGTCGGATAAATTTCACATCCTCCTCGTCCACAAAATCCATGACCTTTTCATATTCATATGCACTCATAAAACCCTTCCTTTCACGGATAAAATAAAAAGGTATTCGTCCACAGGGCAAGCTGACCCCTTTTTGCCATCTTCCCCCGTGAAGAACACCTTTGCCCTTACTCTTTTTACTATAGGTGAAATATAACGGATTTCCTGTTATTTGTCAACTTTTGTCTGCCTCCGGCTAAAGATTGTATGGAAATAAATACATAGAAATCATTTGACAAACTTGCTTTTGAGCAGTATAGTCATAGGCATAGAAACGGCAAAGGCGCTGTTTTCCCTTCATGTAAGGGAAGGCGGCGCTTTTGTCGTTTCTGTTCTTTTACAAAGAAGTCTAAAGACTTTCTTCGTTTAATAACGTTAATAAAATGAAAAAGGAGATGCAGAGTATATGAGTACAGTTACAGAAAAATTCGGTTCCATGGTTTTCGATGAATCTGTCATGAAAGAGCGGCTTCCAAAAGAAACATTCCGCCAGCTGCAAAGAACAATGAAAGACGGAAGAAGCCTGGACATCAATATTGCAAATGTAGTTGCAAACGCCATGAAGGACTGGGCCATCGAAAAAGGCGTAACCCATTATACCCACTGGTTCCAGCCTATGACAGGAAGAACCGCTGAAAAGCATGACAGTTTTATTTCGCCTGACCAGGATGGAAAAGTGATCATGGAGTTCTCCGGCAAAGAACTGGTACAGGGCGAACCGGATGCTTCTTCCTTCCCTTCCGGAGGACTTCGGGCAACCTTTGAGGCCCGCGGGTATACTGCCTGGGATCCCACTGCTTATGCGTTCATTAAAAACGGCGTGCTTTGCATCCCCACTGCTTTCTGCTCCTACAGCGGCCATGCTCTTGACAAAAAGACCCCTCTTCTTCGCAGTATGCAGGCAATCAACCGCCAGGCTATGCGTGTAATCCGTCTGTTTGGGAACGAGGATGTAACTTCCGTCAAGACAACCGTAGGACCTGAGCAGGAATATTTCCTGGTAGATAAAAAATTTTACGAAAAACGAAAAGATCTCATCTACACAGGAAGAACACTTTTTGGCGCTCCTGCTCCAAAAGGGCAGGAACTGGAGGATCATTATTTCGGCACTATCAAATCCCGCGTCCAGGCCTATATGAAAGAACTCAATGAAGAATTATGGAAACTGGGTATTCTTGCCAAAACAGAACACAATGAGGTGGCTCCCGCTCAGCATGAACTGGCCCCCATTTTTACTACTACCAACATTGCGACCGACCATAACCAGCTGACTATGGAGCTGATGCAAAGGATTGCGAAAAAGCACGATCTTGTCTGTCTTCTTCACGAAAAGCCATTTGAAGGAATCAACGGAAGCGGAAAACACAACAACTGGTCTATTTCTACAGATACCGGCATGAACCTTCTGGAACCCGGAGACACTCCGTCTGAAAATGCCCAGTTTCTTCTGTTCCTGTGTGCAGTCATCAAAGCAGTAGATGAATATCAGGATCTTCTTCGTTTATCTGCCGCTTCCGCCGGAAACGACCACAGGCTGGGCGCAAATGAGGCTCCACCTGCCATCATTTCCATGTTCCTTGGCTCTGAACTGACTGATGTCCTTAATGCTATTGAAAAGGAAGAATCTTATGACGGACGGGAAAAAGAACTGATGCGGGTCGGCGTACATGTGCTTCCTAAATTCCCGAAAGATGCAACTGACCGGAACCGTACTTCTCCTTTTGCATTTACAGGAAATAAGTTCGAGTTCCGCATGCTGGGATCTTCTGAATCCATCTCCGGTCCCAACATCATCCTGAACACTGCAGTGGCGGAAGAACTGAAAGAATTTGCAGATATTCTGGAAGGTGCCGACGATTTTGACCTCACACTCCATGATCTGATCCGCAAGACAATCCGGGATCACAAACGCATCATTTTCAATGGAAACGGTTATGATGATGCGTGGATCAAAGAAGCTGAAAAACGGGGACTTTTAAACTTACGTACAACTCCAGATGCCCTGCCCCGCTTTTTGGATGAGAAAAATATCCGGCTTTTTACCTCTCACAAAGTATTCAGCAAAGAAGAAATGGAAGCACGGTATGAAATTTTAATGGAAAACTATGTCAAAGTTCTGCATATTGAAGCCCTTACTATGGCAGATATGGCAGAAAAGGATATTCTTCCTGCTGTGTCCGTTTACTGTCATTCCATGACAGATGCGGTCCTCGCCAAACAATCGCTCGGCGCTGACATAGATTGCAGCTATGAGTATACATCCGTTAAAAAGCTTTCTAGTCTGACTGCTTCTGCCTACATGAAACTGGAGAGTTTGAAAACTGTATTGGAAGAAGCAGAAGGAATCTCTGATTTTGAGAAAGAGGCCTTCCATTACCGCGATTTTGTTATTCCGGCAATGGAAAAACTCCGGACAGATATCGATGCGCTGGAATCTATGACTGCATCTTCCGCATGGCCATTCCCGTCTTACGGGGAGCTTTTGTTCGGCATTTTATAAAAATAAGTTCCTGGAGGTTACTGTTATGTGTTCAATTATGGGCTATTGTACAGCCGATGCTGATTATGATTTATTTAAGGAGGGATTTGACCGTACGATTTCCCGTGGTCCTGACGACAGCAGGATCACAGATACCGGCTTTGGACTTCTTGGTTTTCACAGACTTGCAATTATGGGACTTACGGGAGAAGGGATGCAGCCCTTCTCCCTTTCCCGCCATTATCTTGTATGCAACGGGGAGATTTACGGCTTCCGTTCTTTAAAGAAAAAACTGGAAACAAAAGGATACACATTTAAAAGTGACAGCGATTGTGAAATCCTTCTTCCCCTTTATGAGGAGTACGGCACTGATATGTTTCGCATGCTGGACGCCGAGTATGCCCTCGTCCTTTTTGACGGAAACACGCACTCCTATCTGGCTGCAAGGGATCCTATCGGTATACGTCCCCTCTATTACGGGTATGATAAAAAGGGCGCCATTGTTTTTGCCAGTGAGCCCAAAAATCTTATAGGAATCGCAGACCACATCCTTCCGTTTCCTCCCGGTCATTATTATAAAGACGGCAAATTTGTCTGTTACCGTGACATGACAAAAGTCCCTTCCGTCTGTCTGGATGACACAGAAACTGTCTGCCGGAATATTCATGACAAATTAACAGAAGGAATCCGGAAAAGACTGGATTCGGACGCACCTCTCGGCTTTCTGTTGAGCGGAGGACTGGATTCTTCCCTGGTCTGCGCCATTTCCGCCCGCATACTGGATCGTCCTATCCGCACCTTTGCCATCGGCATGAGCGAGGACGCTATTGATCTGAAATATGCAAAAGAAGTGGCTGACCACATTAGAAGCGAGCATACGGAAATCATCATCACAAAAGAGGATGTTATCTCTTCTCTGCCTGATGTGATCCAGGCTCTTGGCACATTTGACATTACAACGATCCGCGCATCTGTCGGCATGTATCTGATCTGCAAGGCAATCCATGAAACTACCGATATCCGTGTCCTGATGACCGGAGAAATATCTGATGAGCTGTTCGGCTATAAATATACGGATTTTGCCCCTTCCAAAGAGGCCTTTCAGGAGGAGTCCGCAAAAAGAATAAGGGAACTTCATATGTACGATGTCTTAAGAGCTGACCGCTGCATCAGCGTCAACTCTATGGAAGCAAGGGTTCCCTTCGGCGATCTGGACTTTGTTTCCTATGTAATGTCTGTCGATCCCGCTAAAAAGATGAATATCTATCAGAAAGGAAAATATCTCCTCCGCCATGCTTTTGAAGGCGACTATCTTCCCTATGATATTCTCATGCGTGAAAAGGCTGCATTCTCAGACGCTGTCGGTCATTCCCTGGTAGATTATCTGAAAGAATATGCCGAAAACTCTTATACAGATGACGAGTTTGAAAAAAAATGCAAAACATTTACACATGCTGCGCCTTTCACTAAGGAATCTCTTCTGTACCGGGAGATTTTCGAACAATTCTATCCCGGTCAGGGCGAAATGATCAAAGATTTCTGGATGCCCAACCGTTCCTGGAAAGGCTGTGATGTGGATGATCCCTCCGCAAGGGTACTTTCCAATTATGGTGCCAGCGGTATATAAAAATAAAAGGAGTTTACTATGAAACAAAATCAATCAAACCTCTATCAAGATCGTTTTGAACACGATGCCTGCGGTATCGGTGCCGTTGTCAGTATTGACGGTATTCAAGAACATAAAGTCCTGGATGATGCTCTTACGATTGTAGAGAAATTGGAGCACCGTGCCGGGAAAGACGCAACGGGTCAGGTCGGTGACGGAGTGGGAATACTCACACAGATTTCCCACTCCTTTTTTAAAAAAGCTGCTTCTTCGCTGGGAATCAGTCTTGGAAAAGCCGGTGATTACGGAGTCGGCATGTTCTTTTTTCCGCAGGATACGTTAAAACGCAATTTTTCGCGCAAAATGTTTGAAGTCATATTGCAAAAAAACAGCCTGCATTTACTTGGCTGGAGAAAGGTTCCTGTCCATCCGGAAATCCTGGGAGATTATGCAAGAGAGAGAATGCCCTATATCACACAGTGTTTTATTGAGCGCCCGAAAAACTGCCCGGCCGGACTGCCCTTCGACCGCCTTCTATACATTGCGAGACGGGAATTTGAACAAAGCTGTGAGGATACCTATGTGGCTTCTTTATCCTCCCGGACAATCGTATATAAGGGCATGTTCCTTGTAGGCCAGCTTCGCCGCTTCTATGACGATATGCAGGATCCCTGCTATCAGACGGCCATCGCTATGGTCCACTCACGTTTTTCAACCAATACAACCCCCAGCTGGGAGCGGGCTCATCCTAACCGGCTGATCCTCCATAACGGGGAGATCAATACCATACGGGGCAATGCGGACCGTATGCTGGCAAGGGAAGAAACCATGCATTCTCCCGTGATCTCTGACAACATTGACAAAGTGCTCCCTGTGATCAACAGCAGCGGTTCCGACTCTGCCATGCTGGACAATACCTTAGAGTTTCTCTACATGAACGGCATGGAACTTCCTCTGGCTGTCATGATCACGATTCCGGAACCGTGGAAGCATGACCGGTATATGGATTCCTCCAAAAAAGATTTCTATCATTATTATGCCACCATGATGGAACCCTGGGACGGACCGGCTGCTATCCTTTTCTCTGACGGTGACATTATGGGCGCTATACTGGATCGGAACGGTCTTCGTCCCTCCCGCTATTATATTACAGACGACCGCCATCTGATCCTTTCTTCCGAGGTTGGCGTACTGGATATTCCATCCGAGCATATTGTGGAAAAATCCAGGCTTCAGCCCGGACGAATCCTCCTGGTGGACACGAAACAGAAACGGGTCATCTCTGACGAGGAATGCAAAAACTATTATGCCTCCCGCCAGCCTTACGGGGAATGGCTGGATCTGAACCTTTTATATCTGAAAGATATTCCCACTCCTAACAAGAAGGTTCCTACCTATGATCAGCACAGACGGGATCAGCTCTATAAAGTATTTGGCTACACTTATGAAGATATCAAAAACGTGCTTCTTCCCATGGCTCAAAATGCTTCTGAAGCGATCGCATCTATGGGAACGGACATTCCTCTTGCCGTACTTTCCAGGAAACACCCTCCTCTTTCCCACTATTTTAAGCAGCTGTTTGCACAGGTAACAAATCCTCCTATCGATTCTCTTCGAGAAGAAATCGTTACCGATACCACTGTTTATATCGGATCGGACGGTAACTTACTGGAAGAATCCAGTGAAAACTGTACAGTTCTGGAGGTACAAAATCCTATCCTGACCGGCGTTGACCTGATGAAGATCAAATCGCTGGATCGCCCCGGCTTTAAAAGCGCTGTCATTTCTCTTTTATACTTTAAAAACACATCGCTGGATCGGGCTTTGGATCAGCTTTTTGTCAGCTGTGACCGGGCCTATACAAAGGGGGCAAATATTCTCATTCTCTCCGACCGTGGCGTGGATGAAAATCATGTAGCCATTCCTTCTTTACTGGCTGTCTCTGCCATGGAGCAGCATCTTGTGCGCACAAAGAAAAGGACAGCTGTTTCCATCATTCTGGAAAGCGCTGAACCAAGAGATGTGCATCAGTTTGCAGCAATCCTGGGCTACGGCGCAAGAGCAGTACACCCCTATCTGGCTCACGAATGTATTTCAGAAATGATCGACAAAGGTGTGCTGGACAAAGACTACCACACAGCCATCCATGATTACAATGAAGCTATCCTTCACGGCATTGTCAAAATCGCGGCGAAAATGGGAATTTCCACCCTTCAGTCTTATCAGTCTGCCCAGATTTTTGAAGCCGTGGGAATCAGCCGGGAGGTCATTGACCGCTATTTCACCAACACTGTAAGCCGTGTGGGCGGAATCGGCCTGAAGGAAATCAATGAGGATGTCATTGCACGGCACAACCATGCCTTTGACCCCCTGGGTCTGGGTGTGGATACCACTTTGGACAGTACCGGCTTCCACCGTTTAAGAACCGGCGATGACAAAGAAGATCACCTCTATAATCCGGCTGTTATCGTCGCTCTGCAGCAGGCAGTCCAAACTGGAGATTACAAACGCTTCAAGGAATATACTGCCATGGTAGATGATGAAAATAAACCGCATACACTCCGAGGACTTCTTAAATTTCAGTATCCGGAAAACGGCGGGATTCCCATTGAAGAGGTGGAGCCTGCATCCGAAATTGTAAAACATTTTAAAACCGGAGCAATGTCCTACGGCTCTATCTCCGAAGAAGCCCACGAATGTCTGGCAATCGCCATGAACCGCCTGGGCGGAAAATCTAACTCCGGTGAAGGCGGCGAAAAACCGGAACGGCTGGGCACAGAAAAAAACAGCGCCATCAAGCAGGTCGCTTCAGGACGATTTGGAGTCACCAGCGAATATCTGGTCAGCGCCAAAGAAATTCAGATCAAAATGGCACAGGGCGCAAAGCCCGGCGAAGGCGGACATCTGCCCGGTAAAAAGGTATATCCGTGGATTGCCAAGACCAGGCACTCTACCCCCGGTGTATCCCTGATCTCGCCTCCGCCTCATCACGATATTTATTCCATTGAAGATCTGGCGCAGCTTATTTATGATCTGAAAAATGCAAACCGGAAAGCACGTATCGCCGTGAAACTTGTCTCCGAGGCAGGCGTCGGCACCATTGCATCCGGTGTTGCAAAGGCAGGCGCACAGGTTGTCCTTATCTCAGGCCACGACGGAGGTACGGGCGCCGCTCCCCAAAGCTCCATCCACCATGCAGGACTGCCCTGGGAACTGGGACTGGCCGAAACTCATCAGACGCTGATCCGAAACCATTTAAGAAGCCGTGTCATCCTTGAAACGGACGGCAAACTCATGAGCGGCCGGGATGTTGCCATCGCATCTCTTCTTGGTGCAGAGGAATTTGGATTTGCCACCGCACCCCTTGTTACACTGGGCTGCATGATGATGCGCGTCTGCAATCTGGACACCTGTCCTGTCGGTGTGGCTACACAGAATGAATGTCTGCGGAAGCGTTTCCGCGGGAAACCGGAATATGTCATGAATTTTATGCTGTTTATTGCAGAGGAATTACGAGAGATCATGGCAAAACTTGGCTTTGCAACTCTCGCTGAAATGACAGGTCATACAGAATGCCTGACTATGCGTCATGAACCGGACGGTTCCTCCCGCCGCGGCATTGATCTGTCCCGCATTCTCTCCTCCTTCCCAGAAGAAAGTGCGATCCATTTTCATCCGGAAGATGTTTATAACTTTGAACTGGAAAAAACCATTGATGAATCCATCTTACTGCCCCGCTTTGCAAAGGCACTGAAAACAGGCAAAAAGCACAGTGAATCCATCCAGGTGAACAGTGTAAACCGTACTGTCGGCACGATTCTCGGTTCTGTCATTACAGAAAACTTCCAGGATACGCTGAAAGAAGACACCTTCACTGTACACTGTCAGGGCGGAGGCGGACAGTCCTTTGGCGCTTTTATCCCAAAAGGCCTGACCCTTACTTTGGAGGGTGACGCCAATGATTATTTCGGCAAGGGACTCTCCGGCGGAAAACTGGTTGTCTATCCGCCCAAGGGAAGCACCTTTTCTGCTTCTGAAAATATTATTATCGGAAATGTTGCTCTCTACGGGGCCACTTCCGGGAAAGCTTATGTATGCGGCGTAGCCGGAGAACGTTTCTGTGTCCGCAACTCAGGGGCCACAGCAGTATCCGAAGGCTGCGGCGACCACGGTCTGGAATATATGACCGGCGGATGTGCAGTGATCCTGGGACCAACCGGGAAAAACTTTGCCGCCGGAATGAGCGGGGGCATTGCCTATGTCCTGGATCTTGAACATCAGCTTTATAAGAAACTGAACAAAGAAATGGTTACCATGTCCGAAGTGACAGAAAAGCATGATATTGCAGAATTAAAAAATATTTTGAAGGATTATGAAAAAGAGACTTCCTCTCTTCTTGCCAGAGATATCCTGGAACACTTTGACGCTTATCTTCCGGGATTTAAGAAAATCCTTCCCAATGATTATCAAAAGATGCTTCATGCGATCAGCAAATATGAAGAAAAAGGGCTCTCACACGAGGATGCCGCACTGGAAGCATTCTATGAAATCCAGAAATAAGCCGAAGGAGGAACTGATCTTATGGGAAAACCAACTGGTTTTTTAGAATATCAACGAACAGAAAATCCATCCTCTGCTCCAAAAGAGCGGATTCAGGATTATCATGAATTTCATCCGCCCCTTTCCGCAGAAGAACGTCAAAAACAGGGGGCGCGCTGTATGAACTGCGGCGTTCCCTTCTGCCAGTCCGCCCTTGTCCTTAAGGGAATGGTTACAGGCTGTCCTCTTCACAACCTGATCCCGGAGTGGAACGATGAAGTCTATCACGGAAATTTTTCACAGGCTCTTTGGCGCCTTAGAAAAACAAACAATTTCCCGGAATTTACCGGACGCGTATGTCCTGCGCTCTGCGAAAAAGCCTGCATATGCGGTCTGAATGATGATCCGGTTACCATTAAAGACAATGAACTTTTCATCATCGAAACCGGCTTTGCATCAGGAAATATGCAGCCTGTCATTCCGCCCGTACGCACCGGAAAAACCGTAGCCGTCATCGGCAGCGGTCCTGCAGGGCTTGCCGTTGCTGATCAGCTGAATCAACGTGGGCATCAGGTTACTGTATTCGAACGGGAAGACCGTCCCGGCGGACTTCTTATGTACGGCATTCCAAATATGAAGCTGGATAAATCTATCGTGCTCCGTCGTCTCTCTCTTATGGAGACAGAAGGGATCCGCTTTGTTACAAATGCAGATGTAGGGAAAAATATAGACGCAAAAAAAATCCTGAAAGATTATGATGCCGTTGTCCTTTGCTGCGGCTCCAAAAAGCCGCGGGATCTGGCCGGTGAAAACCGCCAGGTAAAAGGAATTCATTTTGCCGTGGACTTCCTGACTGCCGCCACCAAACATCTGATGGATCAGACATCTCCCATCTCTGCCAAAGGGAAAAAGGTAGTCATTGTAGGAGGCGGTGATACCGGGAACGACTGTGTCGGCACCTGCATCCGCCAGGGCTGCACCTCTGTCACCCAGATTGAAATGATGCCGAAACTTCCGGATGAACGCCTGGCATCCAATCCATGGCCTGAATGGCCCAGGATCTGTAAGACAGATTACGGTCAGGAAGAAGCCTGTGCTCTCTTCGGACATGATCCCCGTATATATGAGACAACAGTCAAAGAATTTTTATCCGACGAAAAAGGCCATCTGACAGGCATTCGCACAGTCAAAGTCCGGTTTGAAAACGGTAAGATGACAGAAGTAAAAGACAGTGAACAGATCATAGAAGCTGATCTTCTGCTCATTGCAGCCGGCTTTACCGGATGTGAGGATTATATCACTGACGCATTTCAACTGGAGCGCACAGCCCGGGGCACGATTTCCACTGCCCCCTCCTCTTTTGCAGCCGGCAAAGAAAAAGTATTCACAGCCGGGGATGTGCGCCGCGGCCAGTCACTCGTTGTCTGGGCCATCGCTGAAGGCCGGCAGTGCGCCCGTGAGGTGGATCAGTATCTGATGGGATATACGAATATGTAGATTATAGTAAACAACTCCGGCTCACAAAGAGCTGGAGTTATTTTTTGCCTTACCTGTTATACAGCTGTCTTGCCTTCGGAAATCCACTTCTGAACCATACCAATGCTCTCTTTTACTACCGCTGCGATCTGCTCCACCGGCATGCCCAAATTAGCCATAGATAAAACAGTTTCCTGTTTCATTTCCATTTTTCCTTTCTCCAGTCCTCTCTCAATTCCTTCATTGTAAATCTCATCCATCTCACGACACATACTGTACACTCCTTCCGGCGTTTCCTTTAACTCCCTGACACGCTCTGCCAGAATCTCACTAAACATTTCGTCTGCAGTTCTGCATTGCAGATCATACATCAAGCGCCCCAATGCTGTCTCTTTATCCTTGATTTTTG
>NZ_JAYAZJ010000030.1:0-6245 GCF_037273965.1 Claveliimonas sp.
TCGTTCCATGCTTTTTTGAATCCTAATTTCTAAACTTAATGACATTGAAGTTTAAAAGTGTTACGTCCCCATCTGCAATATACCCCGTGCAAAACTGCGAAACACCCTGTGCAAAATTGCTTAAAACACAAGATATTGTATGCTGTAGGCCGGCATTTCCAGTTTTCCGTCAAGGCTTAAAATTTTTTCATTTATCAGTTCACGGGCATTTCCCTGGAGATCGCCGTGGTATGCGGTGTAGTCAGTGTCGGAGGCGTTGATCGCCACCAACATGCGTTCTTTTTCGGATGCGCGCTCGAAAATGAGCTGATGGTTCGTAAGTACGACATTGCGGTAAGAACCGCTGCACAGTGCATCGCTTTGCTGGCGGATTCGGATTAACTTGTGGATGAGTTCTGTAAGTTCATTGGGGCTGGGTTGTTCGAAGCAGGGGCGAAGTGCATAATCGTTGTCGGGCGCTTTTTCACCTAATGTTCCCCATTCGCTTCCATAGTAAATGCAGGGAATGCCCGGCATTCCAAGAAGAATCCCGTAAGTCAGGGGAAGGTGGTTTTTGTTTGTGAGAATGCTTGCGATCCTGGTGACATCGTGATTATCTACGAAGGTCATCAGATGTTTTCCGCGGTACAGGCACCATTGTTCCGGGCCGTACTGACGCTGAAGTGAATGGGCAATCTCAAACATATTCATGGAATTAAAACTGGAATAAATTCCTTTATAACATTCGTAATTTGTACAGCTGTGGAGCATTTCATCGTTGACAATACGATTGTAGTCTCCGAAAAGAACTTCCCCGATCAGGACAAAGTCTTCTTTCAGTTCCTGGGTATAGGAACGCAGACGGCGCATAAAATCAGGATCCAGGCAGTAGGCCACATCCAGGCGCAGGCCGTCGATATCAAAAGTATCCACCCAGAATTTGACACATTCCAGAAGATAATCCGTCACAGCGGGATTTTGCAGGTTCAGCTTTACCAGCTCAAAATGGCCTTCCCATCCTTCATACCAGAAGCCGTCATTGTAGCAGCTGTTGCCGTCAAAATTGATGTGGAACCAGTCCTTGTATGGAGAATCCCATTTCTTCTCACAGACATCTTTAAAAGCCCAGAATCCTCTGCCGACATGGTTAAATACGCCATCCAACACAATTTTTACATTGTGATTGTGAAGATCCTGGCAGACGTCGGCAAAGTCTTCGTTTGTCCCCAGACGGCAGTCGATGGTTTTGAAATCGCGGGTATCATAACCATGATTGTCGGATTCAAAAATCGGGTTCAGTAAAATAGAATCTACACCGAGTTTTTCCAGATATTCACTCCACTCCATAATTTTACGTATACGCGGTACACATTCCCCGTCATTATGAACCGGAGCCCCGCAAAAGCCGATAGGATATATTTGATAAAAAATGCTATTGTAAGCCCACATAGTTTTAACCTCTCTTTGTCATTATTATTGATTATTATATTAGACTGGATCATTTACAGTCCTGACAGGAGCTGCTCCTGATCAGTACGTACGAAATTGTGTTTATATTTTACTACATTTAGAAGATTCTGTATACATTTTCCCACTGTCTGATATATCAACATAGTTTTTCCTGTGAGCGAGCAGATGACGGAACCATATAAATAAGATAATTCCTTTGAAAATACTGGAAATAGTAATACTCCACCAGATTCCATTCAGTCCAAGTGGCGTATGGATCAGGAGCATAGCAAACGGGATGCGCATACCTGTCAAAACGATGCTGGTTACAGAAGGGGGCAAAGTTCTGCCAAGCCCTGCAAATGCACCGGCGGTGGTGATCTCAACACTCATGAAGAGCTGGGACACGCCAAGTATCATGAGATAATCTACTCCCATGGGGAGAATGTCTGCTTCTGTAATAAAAAGGCGGAATACAGGGGCAGGGAGGAAAATTAGCAGTAGTGTACAGAAAAGTCCCCATACAAGAACAACTTTCATTGCGCTGTAATATCCTTTTGGGATTCGGCTGTATTTTCCGGCACCATGATTTTGAGCAAGAAAAGAGTTTACAGCAGCGGCAAATCCATCTGCAGTCATCCAGGAGATGGATTCAATCTGTGAACCAACTTTTTGCACTGCAACAGCGGCATCTCCATATCCTGCAACGAGCCGGGCAATGATCATGGAAATACCTGTAAAAATCATATTTTGTATGCAAGTTGGGAATCCGATTCTGACAATAGAAGAAAAATGACTTCTGTCCGGGATTCGAAATAGTTTTATATGGCAAAAAATAATGTTGTCTTTTTTGGCAAAGACAAAAAAGATAAGGGTTACTGTCGCCTGTGCCAGTACAGTTGCGATAGCCGCTCCGGCCACACCCATGACAGGAAATGGTCCAAGTCCGAAGATAAGTACCGGATCCAATATCATATTGATAAGAAGGCCGGTTAAAGTTGCCATAAAAGAGGAGCGGCTATTGCCGGCTGCAGTAAATATTCCGGTAAGTGTCTGGTTTAAAAAAGAAAAAATGACACATCCGCAGGTGATTTTCAGGTAAATGCGAGCGTCGGCGATGACCTGATGTCCGGTCAGGTTAAAAAATCCGATCAGCGGATTGGAAAACAAGATACAGACCAGTCCGAAAACGAGGCCGAAAATTATAGAAATATGAAGTGCGGCTGTTGCGTAGTTGGCTGCATCCTTGGGACGGCCAGCTCCCAGCACATGCCCCACATTTACCTGACCGCCCATTTTTGGCAGAGCAGCAAGACCATTGGAGAGCCACATGTACATTCCGGCAGCCCCCACTGACGCGACAGCATTGCTGCCGACTCTTCCAATCCAGAGCATATCCGTAAGGTTGTAGGCGGTTTGTATCAAAGAGGTGGCCATAATGGGAACGGCGAGCTGTGTCAGAGATTTCAGCACAGGGCCGTTTACGAGGTCAATATTTTTTCTCATAGATGATTCCTCCAGAGTGTTCTTTCATTAAAGGATGATAGCGTCGGTGTACAAGGGGCAACACGGTTGGTGAAGGGTAGATTTTGTCCCCTTGTACACCGACGCTAAAGTAAAAAAATCTAATGCCAACATATTATACTCTTTGCACAGGAGGGAAGGCAAGAATCAAATGAGCGAATTGAGGTTAAAGGAACATCCGCTGCACTGAAAGCAGAATATAAAGTAAACGATACAGAGCTCGCGGCTTCGGTTTTCCTGCCCTTTGTCAATCAAATATGGCAAGGCGATTATGATATAGAGCGGACTCAAATTGCATTGTCTAAGACACTGAATATTACGGCGTATGATAATGAAATGCTTGTAGGGTGTCTGCGCATTCTTACAGACGGATATTTTTTTGGAACGATTACAGAATTACTTGTTCTTCCGGAATATCAAAGGCAAGGGGTAGGCAGTAAGCTTCTTGAACTTGCAAAGGAGAACACTCCTACTATGTTATATTTTGGCGCGCAGCCGGGAGTGGAAGGATTTTATGAAAAGAACGGATGTCAAAAAAGTCTGCAATCTTACACGATAGATAAAGCGAAATAACCGCGGTCAGTATAGCTGCATGAAAAAACAGGAAAGACCTTCTATCCCTTCCTATAAAGAAATGGAAGGGATAGAGGGCCTTTCTTATTTTTGTCTGCCTCTTGCAGGCGGATTTTTATTTTGCGCTAAGTGCAGCCATAGTAATGTAGTTATACGGCTGATTGAAATGAGGAAGGAAGAAAATGTCCAAAAGTTTCAGTTTATCAATAGTTACGCCCTCTTCGATTGCAAGGGAGAACATATGGATTCCCATGGAAATATCTTCTGTTGAAGCCATTTGTGCACCTACAATGCGGCGGGAATCTGATTCGTATACGATACGGATTTTAACTTTTGCGTTTTCCTTCATGAATCCCGGTCTTTGCAGGTCTTCGTAGTCAGTATATTCCACACTCATATTGTTTTTCTGTGCAGCGGCAACGGACAATCCGGTGGAAACCATATTGTAGCCAAAGATGGAAATGCCGTTGGAACCCTGTACTCCAATAGCGTCAAGGGTGGTTCCGCCAATGTTGTGAGCGGCAATAATTCCTGTGCGGACTGCATTGGTGGCAAGTGCGATATAAGTCTCAGCCCGAAGCGCGTTGGAGTAGATTGTGGCGCAGTCGCCTACGGCGTATACATCTGGATCGCTTGTCTTTTGATGTTTATCTACTTTATATGCTCCGTTCCGGAAACACTCCAGATGATCTTTTCCAAGAGCGTTGTTTGGAAGAAAGCCAATTGCGTTGATGACAAGATCTGTCTTATATTCTCCCTTATCTGTCACAACTGCTTCTACATGTTCTGTGCCTTTGTAGGCAGTAGCGCGCTCGCCATAATGAAGCTCGATTCCATGTGCAGCGAGATTTTTGTCCATATCTTCTGCAAACCACGGATCATAATAGCTGGCAAGGGAAGTGGGAGCTACATCGAAAAGGCGGACATTTTTGCCCCGGCGTTTCGCTGCTTCAGCAATTTCCACACCGATGTATCCGGCTCCGATGACAGCCACATCTTTGACGTCTGGATCGCTGATCTGGCGGTCTACATTCTGGCCGTCCTGGAAAAGTTTCAGGAAACTGATCCCTTTTAAATCACTGCCGGGAAGTGTCGGCGCAATTGGAAGAGAACCTGTAGCAAGGATCAGCTTGTCATAATTCTCTTCAAAAGAAGAGCCATCTTTTATTCTACAGAAAACAATCTTCTTTTCAAAATCTACCTTTTCTACCGTTGTTTCCATGCGGATAACAGCGCCCTTTGCTTCGAAAGCACTTTTATCGGTATAGAAAAGATTTTCATAAGAATCAATCTGGCGTCCGACCCACAGTGCAGTTCCGCATCCAAGATAGCTTAAGTTCGTGTTCTGGTCAAGCATAACGACCTTCTGATCAGGATAGTTGTCCAAGAGAGTGTTGGCTGCAGCAATTCCAGCATGATTTGCTCCAATAATTACAGTTTTCATAGTTGTTCCTCCTTTGATAAATAGTTTTTGATAGGATTTTACTTTTTATAAATAAAACAGCCGTATATCCGTACTGTTTGTTTTTTGGATGATAAATCTTTCTGATGTCCGGAACACATACCTAAAAGGTAATAATAACTATTACTGTTATTTTTAAGACGATTATAGGATAAAAGAAGAAAATTGTCAATCTATAAACAAAGATTAGTCCGGAAATATTTATTCCAGATTTTTGCCAAATAAAATAAGGTAAAAATACTGAAGAAATACAGCAAAAAATCCATAAAAACAGTTGACACGCGTGGAAGCGTATAATATAATAATGCAGTATGACAAAAGGAGAAACAGCAGGCACCAAAGCCCCGGAACCTGGCTGATTTCGATATAATATCTATAAGTAAACGCATAGAATGCAACGATTCATAGGAGGTAAACCAATGAAAACTTATATGGCTAGTCCAGACAAGATTGAAAGAAAATGGTATGTAGTTGACGCTACAGGATATACATTAGGACGTTTAGCATCAGAAGTAGCTAAGGTTTTGAGAGGAAAGAACAAACCGGAATTTACACCGCATATCGACACAGGTGATTACGTGATCGTGATCAATGCAAAAGATGTAAAAGTAACCGGAAAGAAAATGCTTCAGAAAATTTATTACAATCACTCTGATTATGTAGGCGGAATGAAAGAGACTACACTGGCAGAGATGATGGATAAGAAACCGGAAAAAGTAATTGAGCTGGCTGTAAAAGGAATGCTTCCGAAGGGACCTTTAGGAAGAAGCATGATTAAGAAACTTCATGTATACGCTGGACCAGAGCATGCACATCAGGCTCAGAAACCAGAAGAACTGAAATTTTAATCAGAGGTCGAAAGGAGGATATTAAGAAATGGCTAACGGAAAATTCTACGGAACAGGAAGAAGAAAAAAATCAATCGCAAGAGTATATTTAGTACCTGGAACAGGAAAAATTACAATAAATAAAAGAGATATCGATGAGTATCTTGGACTGGAAACACTGAAAGTTATCGTTCGTCAGCCGCTTGTTGCGACAGAGACAGAAGGAAAATTTGATGTGATCGTTAACGTAAAAGGCGGCGGTTACACAGGACAGGCAGGAGCGATCCGCCACGGAATTTCCAGAGCTCTTCTTGAGGCAGATGCTGATTACAGACCGATCCTTAAGAAAGCAGGCTACCTGACACGTGACCCACGTATGAAAGAGCGTAAGAAATACGGCCTCAAGGCTGCCCGTCGCGCTCCGCAGTTCA
>NZ_JAYAZJ010000031.1:0-33378 GCF_037273965.1 Claveliimonas sp.
GGATTCCTGCTCTCTCGATTTCTTTTACCATCGTTGCACCGCAACGAGTACAGGTACCTCAAGTGGAGGTCAGGATAACTGCGTCAACTCCGTCTGCTTTCAGTTTCTGTGAAAACTCATCTGCAAAAGCCTTTGCAGATGCTACGGCTGTACCGTTACCTGTTGTTGTATAGAACAGATGGTGAAGTTCACCGATCTTTCCTTCTTTTTCCATTTCACGAAGAACGTCTACCGGAAGAACACGGTCTGCATCTTCATTTGCATATACCGGGTCATATCCGCCGTGAGCAGTCTCATATGTATCTGCTGTCAGATCCATAACGCCTGTGATGTCATATTCTCCATAATGAGAAGCACTGGAGCTTTCGATGTGGTCCGGATTTCCCTTTGGAACAATACCGCCGGAAGTAACCAGAGCGATCTTTGCATGTGCAAGATCTTTCACAGCCGGATTCGGAGCTACTTTGTCAAAGCTCGGCATCGGATATTCTGTCACATACGGCTTGTCAGCCAGTTTCTGAAGGAGCATCTTCACTGCACGTTTGGATCCTCTCTCCTTCTCAAAGAAGTTTACACGAATGCCGTTCGGCATATATCCTTCTTCACAGGAAGCGCCGATCTTTTCGCCTTTCGCAAGCTTCAGCGCAAGAGGAGCCATCTTGCCCACTGCATCTCTCATACCTGCTGCGCTGTTCTTTGTAGATACCATGTATACCTGGTTCTTGAACATATCAGCACCTGGATTCTCTACATACATACCTGTAACTGCCGGAATACCAAGTTCTTCCTGAACCGCTGCTGCGATCGTTCCGCATGCAACGCCGTAACGTCCTGCATTGAAAGCCGGTCCTGCAACAAATACGTCAGGCGCCTGCTCTTTTACCATAGCAAGGATATCTGCTTTTGCCTTGTCAAGGTTTTCATTGAAATAGGAGTCACCGCAGACGATTGTTGCAATAATTTCTGCTTCATCCTTAAAGTTCATATTGAACGCCATACCTGGTCCTACTACTTCGCCCACACGAAGCTCTGCCGGGTAATCTGCTTTTTCCTCTCCACCGATATTTGCGAAGAACTGATTAATGTAATGTACTACTTTTATTTTACTCATTTTCGCGTATGTCCTCCCTTCTATCTTGCGCTCAGCTTGTTAAAGCCAGTCTCATTTGTTGCTCCGGTGATTACCTGAAGCTCAACCTCTAAGGAGCCGTCTTCGCGCAATGTTTCTTCACTTGCACCAGCAATCTTTGTCACATAATCCAGTGTTCCGATCACTTTGTCAAGCTTCGGCAAAATAATAACCTCATTTGCATTTCCGCCTGTTACAACTGCATCTGCTGCAACGTCTGCGTCTGCAAGAGACTGGGATTTTCCGTCGCGTCCTGCGTATTCATCTGTAATAATAACAGTCTTAACACCCTCTGCTTCAATCTTCTTACAGTTCATGATAAGGTCTGTATCCGGGTTACCGAAACCTTCCTGTGATACGATAACACCGTCCAGATCCAGCATTTTACAAAGTTTTGCTGTCCAGTCAGAGGAACGCTGCTTGTCTGCCAGGTATACGTTCTCATTTGTAATGATCTGGCATACAAAGTTGATCGTCTTTCCATGTTCCTCAAAAAGGTCATGGACAACCGGGTTATTCAAATGTACATAAGTTGGGTTCTTGTCACATGCGGATACACAGTTTCCTGATACGATCGCACCATCCATAATTTCTGTCGGGCTTAAAATTGTCGGAACAATTTTCTTTGCATCTACGCCGTATACATATGTATCATGCAGAAGTCCCTGGCTCTGAAGCATCTGAACGTAAGCAACTCTTGGAAGATCCGGATATTTCTCAAATCCTTCCTTGATCGTACATGTCTCATATACTTTTGTCTCGTCAGGTGTCAGGTTACGTGCCAGTTCCCCAAGATAAACTGCCACTCTGAATCCTGCAAATCTCACTGCCTTTTCATAGTCATGCTGTTTGATATCATCAACTGGTTCACATACCATTACCAGGTTATTTGTCTGTGAAAATGGAGTATATTCTGCTCCCGGGCCAGTCATATCAATGATACCTTCCTGGAATCCGACAATACGTCCTGCAGTTACAACTGCCATTCCTTTAAGCGCATAAGTCTTTCCGCTTCCTACTGTATCAACTTTGGCGATCACTCCCGGGAAGATTCCTCCCTTGCCTTCTACTTTCACACGCGGCTCAATTACATCCTTTACCGGTGTAATACGAACAGACTCTCCCGGACGGGCAATATCAAAGGATACGCTTTTGATCTTCTCGTCCTCCAGAGCTACTTTCTTTACTTCTTCTTCGGATACATAGAGGATTCCGTCTTCGATTTTTGACTCGCTTGCAAACTGGATGTCCTTAATGTATATGTGCCCCATTTCTAATTTCACTGTGTGTTCCCTCCTTGTTAATCATTGTTTTCTTTTTTGTTTTCTGGCTTCACAGAAAAACCATCTCAAGGCATTACTACGCATCTGCCGATGCCATTGCACTTTCCAGCAAAGTCCAGTCGATCAGTTGAAAATCCTTATACACTTCCGGCTTGTATTTGTCAGATTTAAAAACAAACTTCCGGCATGATTCTATAGCGGATTCTATGATCCTGACGGACTGTGCGTCAATCTCCTCCTTTCTGTTCCCAATCATAATGGATTTGTATGGTGTTTCATTAGGTTTTACACTTCCTGATAAAGGATGTGATAAAAGCCTGTATCCCCGGTATACTCTGTCTCTCGCTTCCCGCAAAACATCTTCGTAAGAAATTTCTTTATAAATGACCTCTTTTTTGTCTTTCAGCGTATCGCGAACAAGAGGATTGTTTGTCAGGACACTATAGCTTGCCACGTTTTTAATCTCCTTCCCAAAGATGTCTGTAAGAGAACTTTTTGCTCTATAGAACTTTTCTATAGATAAACAAAGAGTTACGTTAAAAAGAAAAAGGACGTTGAAAACACTTCTGTGTGTTCATCGCCCTCTTCTGTCTTTTGTCTTATTGTCTGCGCAGAACACTTTTACTCTGCCAGCTCTTACAAGATCCAGAATGCAGTACTTTCCCTAATCCTTTTGCCTGAAAGTTTCACCGCCCGGATGTTCACCCTCATCCTTGCGGCTTGCCTCTTCGGCGGCTGCATCGTCACAGCTCTCTCGTAGGAAAAATCTACCTGCTGTCAAAATTTACTTATAGATTTTCTACATATATTTTACTGAATTATTCTATGTGTCTATAGTACATTATGAACGTTTTTTTTGCAACACCTATGAAAAAACAAACTCACTTTTGTGCGTATTGCACAATTCAAAATATATGTTTTTATTTATTTTTCATATTTTCCTTTTGTTTCGGAAGGAAGTTATTAAAATAATCATCATGTACTTTCTTCACCATTCCACTAAGGGCCAGAAGACCGATTATATTCGGCACAACCATCATACTGTTGAAGCAGTCTGCCATATTCCATACAAGGTCTACCTGCGCCAGAGACCCCAGGAATACACAGATGCATACCAGTATAGAGTAGATCGGCACTGCCTTGGGTCCGAACAGATATTTGATATTTGCCTGACCGAAGAAATACCATCCCACGATCGTGGAAAATGCAAAGAAGAACATGCAGATTGCAATAAATATCTCTCCGCCTTTTCCATATACAAGAGAATATGCAAACTGGCTAAGTGCCGCCGCTGTATATCCTCCGTCCACTACTTTGTAGGACTCCGGCAATGCACGGGTTGTAACAATTACAAGTGCTGTCATTGTCAGCACAACAAAGGTATCAATAAATACGCCGATCATAGCGGCATGCCCCTGCTCAACCGGATGATCCACTTTCGCAACCGCATGCGCATGAGGTGTGGATCCCATACCTGCTTCATTTGAGAAAAGTCCGCGGGCAACACCTTTTGTCAGAGCCAGTTTAATAGTAGCGCCAACTGCACCTCCTGCAATAGAAGACGGCGCAAAAGCTCCCACAAAAATCTCATAGAATGCAAGCGGAATATTTCTCCAGTTATAAATAATAACGATCAGAGAACCGATAATATAAAGAGCAGCCATAAGAGGAACCATGGTTTCCGTAACCTTGGCAATTCTCTTCATACCGCCGGAAAAGATAAACAATGCAAGGACAGCCACGATCAGGCCCATGATCCACTGCGGAATACCAAATGCGGTGTTAAAAGAAGATGCAATGGAATTGGACTGCACTGCATTTCCCATAAATCCAAGGGCAAAAATCAAAAGTACTGCAAAAATACCTGCCAGTACTTTTCCAAAAACATTGTTAAACGCTGCCCTGATATAGTAAACCGGACCTCCCGTTACGATTCCGTCTGCTCCTACCTGTTTATATTTCTGTGCCATCAGTGCTTCTGCATAGATCGTTGCCATTCCAAGAAACGCTGCTGCCCACATCCAGAAGATCGCTCCCGGACCTCCAATTGCGATCGCAGTAGCTGCACCTGCAATATTCCCAGTTCCGACCTGCGCCGCAATAGCTGTCGCCAGGGCCTGGAAAGAGCTCATTCCGTCATTGCCAGCCTCACCTTTCTTGCCGAAAAGCCCTCCGAACACCTGCTTCATACCGCGTTTGAAGCCTCTCACCTGAATGAATCCTGTGCGAGCTGTAAACCACAGCCCTGCCACCACAAGGGCGACAATCAAAATGTAGTCTGATAAGTAGTGCTGCACCTTCAGCACAATCTCGTTTAGTGTTTCCACAACACGCCCTCCTTCTCCTATAGATAATTTCGATAAATAAATAACAATCTATCGAAAATTATCTTATCACTTTTGTAGGACAAGTGCAATATCCAGGCTTAAACATTTTATTCTTTTGAAATCCCATTTAAATACTTCGCCCCCCGAAGCACATGGGCCGCCAGTATAGAGGTCGTCACGCCTCCCACTCCCCCCGGTACCGGAGTGATAAAGGCGGCTTTCTCTGCAAGAGACTCAAAATCAACATCTCCGCACATTCGTCCCTCTTCGTCTACGTTGATCCCCACATCTACGATCACGGCATTTTCCTTTGCCATATCCCCTGTGATCATCCTCGGTTTCCCTGCTGCCGCTATGAGGATATCCGCCTCCCGGCAAACCTTCTCCAGATCTTTTGTACGCGTGTGGCAGATTGTAATGGTAGCATGACGCTTAAGGAGCAGCATAGAAAGCGGTCTTCCTACGACCATACTCCTTCCCACAACTGTCACCTTCTTCCCACAAAGAGAAATACCGTAATGTTCCAGCATCTTTATTACTGCTTCCGGCGTACAGGGTGCAAATCCGCTGTCATCCCCCGAGAATACTTTTGCAAGATTTACCGGACTCATACAATCCACATCCTTAAAAGGATGAATGATATTTTTGATCTTCTCCTCATTCAAATGTTTCGGAAGAGGTCGAAATAAGAGGATACCATGCACTTCCGGATCCTGATTCACCTTTTGAAATTCCTCTTCAAATTCCTCCTGAGTAATATCCTCAGACAACTCTACAACTTTGCACGCAATGCCCGCAAGCTCCATTCTTTTTTTCGCGCCTCTTTCATAAGACAGATCAGCGCTTCTGGCTCCAACGCGTATGATAGCCAGGCAGGGATCAATCCCTTTTTCTTTCAGCTCGTTCGCTTCCCGGATCAGCGTTTCTTTCATTTCTTTTGCTACCTCTGCCCCTTTCATGACAGTTCCCATGATGTTTTCTCCTTTCCGCTTTCAGCTCCGGTCTATGCCGGCACTATTTGATATTCTTCATAACCTCCCGGCACACATCTTCTTTTATACTGCGTCCTTCCGCGATCAATGTGTTTGCACGGGCATTCAGATCCTCTGCCCTTTCTTTATCCTTCATAAGCTTTGTATTGATAAATACGGTAAACGCCGCTCCCTCCATAGCTGCCTGCGCAAACAGGGCTCCCGTCCCGGCATCACTGACTGCCAGCAGATTGCCCTTCTTTCCAAGCAGCTCCAATTCCTCCATTGCCAGATGGATTGTTTCCATGATCTGCAGCGGCACAATAGCCGCCTGATAGAGCGCTTCCTCCATAATCTGTTCCTTATATTTCTTTTCTTCTTCCGTTTCTTTGGGCAGGCGGTACGCTTCTGCCAGGGGAACGAAGGCTTCGGCATCCTGATCTGTCAGCCTGATCAGTTTTTCTTTAAGAAATTCCAGGCTTTTTTTTGACTCTTCCATCTGATTTTCTACGTCTTTGTATTTTTTCTTCCCTATTGTCAGATTCGCCACCATCAGCCCCAGGGCTGCTGCAAAAGCTCCCACAGCCGCCGATGCGCCTCCACCGCCCGGCACCGGGGCCGCCGAGGAGAGTTCTTCCAGAAATTCCGTTGTTTTCTTTTCCAGCATCATCTGTCGTTTCCTCCTTAGTCATTTCCTATTGGGTCATTCCACAATTATATGGGAAGCAGGTAACTGTTGCAAGCAATATCTCTATATTTTCGCTCTTTATTTCCTGATCAAAAGATAGAGTCGGTGTGCAAGGGGCAACACGCTCCTTGTACACCGACGCCAGAAAACAGGCAGCAAAATCTCCTCTCTTCACGGAGGAATAATTTTTGCTGCCTGCCTTTTACGCTTCGCTTTCTTTCTAAAAACGCCGCTGCTTAGACATTAATCTCTGCTTTTACTCCCAGAATGTCCTTGTTTTTCTCCAGAACCGGGGCCACGACTTCTGCCAGGAAATGATCCACCTGATAAGCAGCCCGTCCTGTATATTTTGACGGTTCCATCGTTTCCTTCAGTTCTTCGATACTTAATCCAAAGGCTGGATCCGCTGCGATCAGTTCCAGCAGATTATTGTCCAGTCCTTTTTCTTTTACATTGCGTCCCGCTTCCATAGAAAGCTCACGGATCCTTTCATGCAGCTCCTGACGGTCTCCGCCTGCTTTTACTGCATCCATCATAATATTTTCTGTAGCCATAAACGGAAGCTCTGACATCAGTCTCTTTTCAATAACTTTCGGGTAAACTACCAGTCCATCCACTACATTCAGGCAAAGATCCAAAATGCCGTCTATTGCCAGGAATCCTTCCGGAATACTCAGACGCTTGTTTGCAGAATCATCCAGCGTTCTCTCAAACCACTGTGTAGCGGAAGTAATTGCCGGATTCAGTGCATCTATCATTACATATCTGGAAAGGGAAGCAATTCTTTCGCTTCTCATAGGATTTCTCTTGTAAGCCATGGCGGAAGAACCGATCTGTGTCTTTTCAAACGGCTCCTCTACCTCTTTCAGATGCTGCAGAAGACGGATATCGTTGGAGAACTTATGCGCACTTGCTGCAATTCCCGCAAGGACATTCAGCACTCTTGTATCCACTTTTCTGGAGTAAGTCTGCCCGGATACCGGATAGCACTCCTTAAATCCCATTTTCTTTGCAATCATGGGATCAATTTTATCGATCGTTTCCTGATCTCCGTCAAACAATTCCAGGAAACTTGCCTGCGTTCCGGTAGTTCCTTTGGATCCCAGAAGTTTCAGACTTCCAAGCACATACTCCAGATCCTCCAGGTCCATAAGAAATTCCTGCATCCAAAGCGTTGCTCTCTTCCCCACTGTAGTCGGCTGTGCCGGCTGGAAGTGGGTAAACGCCAGGGTCGGAAGATCTTTGTTGCTTTTTGCAAAATCCGCCAGCTCTGCAATAACATTGATGAGTTTTGTGCGGACTAATTTCAGGGCTTCAGACATAATGATCATATCCGTATTATCCCCCACATAGCAGGAGGTAGCTCCCAGATGGATAATCCCTTTTGCTTTCGGGCACTGCTGTCCATAGGCATATACATGGGACATTACATCGTGACGAACGATCTTTTCCCGTTCTTTTGCCACTTCATAATTGATATCATCTGCATGGGCTTTCAGTTCTTCAATCTGTTCCTCTGTAATAGGAAGCCCCAGCTCTTTTTCCGTCTCTGCAAGTGCGATCCAAAGCTTTCTCCAAGTACGGAATTTCATATCAGGTGAAAAAATATACTGCATTTCGCTGCTGGCATAACGCTCTGACAGCGGACTTACATATCTGTCATGACTCATATCGGTTTTTCCTTTCTCTTTTGAGTTTTATTCAAAAGCCTGGGAGATATCTCTTCCCGGCACCTTCATCGGATATTTCCCGGTAAAACATGCGTCACAATAGGACAGCTCCCCGACCATATCTTTTAATTTCTCTATCTCCATATAACCAAGCGAATCTGCTCCTATCATTTCACGGATCTGCTCCGTTGTGTGCGAATGGGCAATGAGCTGTTCATTGGACGGTACATCCGTTCCAAAATAGCAAGGATACAAAAACGGAGGCGAACTGATCCTGACATGAACCTCTGTCGCTCCTGCCTTTTTCAGCATACGGATAATATTCGCACAGGTAGTTCCCCGCACGATCGAATCGTCCACCATGACAATACGTTTTCCGCGGACAACTTCTTCGATCACATTCAGTTTGATCTTGACACTGGATTCCCTTTCACTTTGCTTCGGTTTGATAAATGTTCTGCCCACATAGCTGTTTTTGTGGAAAGCCATTCCATAAGGGATTCCCGACTGTTCTGAATATCCTTTTGCTGCAACAAGCCCTGAATCCGGAACACCTACCACAAGATCTGCTTCTACCGGATAGGATTCTGCCAGCGCTTTTCCGGCAGTAAGACGGGAATGGTAAACATTTACCCCGTCAATCGTACTGTCCGTTCTGGCAAAATAAATATATTCAAAAATACATCTGGCCTGTTTTTCCGGTGCAATTGCCATACTCATATCCGAGTCGATACCGTGCTTTGTAATGCTCACAATCTCTCCCGGAAGAACGTCTCTTACAAACTCTGCTCCCACTGCCGCAAGGGCGCAGCTCTCCGAAGCAAAAATATAGGTATTATCTCTTTTCCCAAGACAAAGAGGTTTCAGACCAAAGGGATCTCTTGCTCCGATCATCTTCCTGGGCGAGGTCACTACAAGAGCGTATGCTCCCTCAATCTTCTTCATAGCATTCTTTACCGCTTCTTCTGCCGAAGATGTCTTTAACCGCTCCCTCGCAATGTGATAGGCAATTACCTCGGAGTCAATTGTCGTCTGAAAAATTGCTCCTGTCAACTCAAGCTCCCGCCGAAGTTCTATCGCATTTGTCAGATTACCATTGTGCGCGATCGCCAAAATACCTTTCACGTAATTGATAACAAGCGGCATTGCATTTTCTGCCCTGGAACCTCCCGCCGTAGAATAGCGTACATGTCCCACACCAAGATTTCCTTTTAAGCTGTGGAGGGTTTCGCTGTCAAACACTTCATTTACAAGTCCGAGGCCCTTTTTCGACTGTACCTTTCTCTCTCCATATGTGTCTGTCACAGCAATTCCGCAGCTTTCCTGCCCTCTGTGCTGCAATGCAAAAAGCCCATAATATACAGTGGGGGCTACATCGCCCCCATCCATATCATAGGCTCCAAACACACCGCACTCTTCACCCAGGCCTGTTGTTACTTTTTCAAAGTCATTCATGAATTCTTTCCTGCTCCCTATTTAATGCCAATTCTGCGGAATACTTCCTGATATGCATCTTCTACATTTCCCATGTCCCGGCGGAAACGGTCTTTGTCCAGTTTTTCATGTGTCTTGATATCCCACAGACGACATGTATCCGGTGAAATCTCATCTGCCAGAATCACCTCGCCATGGTATCTTCCAAATTCGATTTTAAAGTCGATCAGTTCGATCCCTGCATCTGCAAAGAATTTCTTCAGTACTTCATTTACTTTAAAAGTATATTTTGTAATTTTGTCAATCTCTTCTCTTGTGGAAGCACCGATAGCGATCGCCATATAATCATTGATCAAAGGATCACCCAGATCATCATCTTTATAGCTGAACTCCAGAGTAGGTGCCAGCAGTGCGCTTCCTTCTTCAATACCCAGTCTCTTGGAAAAACTTCCTGCAGCAACATTGCGGACAATTACCTCAAGTGGTACGATCTCCACTTTCTTTACCGCTGTCTCTCTGTCACTTAACTCTTCTACAAAATGGGTCGGAACGCCTTCTTTTTCCAGAACCTGGAAAATATAGTTTGTCATACGGTTGTTGATCACACCTTTTCCGACAATCGTTCCCTTTTTCTCGCCGTTAAAAGCAGTTGCATCGTCTTTGTAATCCACAATTACAATGTCCGGATCATCCGTCTTAAATACTTTTTTGGCTTTTCCTTCATACAATTGTTCTAATTTCTGCATATGAACACCCATCCTTTTCTATTTTTTTCGCCGCGGACATAAGCCGCAGCTTTCTGTCAGCATTTGCACGTATAAGTATAATACAAGGCAGAAGGAAAAGCAATATTCCCTCCTGCCTTGTATTATGTCTTATTTATTATTTATTTTTCAACCCACTTATTATTTTTTCTTATAACTCATTCGTTATTTATAAGTTATCACCTAATTTTCCAAGAAATTCCTGCATTCTTTTGTTAGAAGAACCAAAAACTTCTTCCGGAGTCCCTTCTTCCGCAATAATGCCCTGATCCATAAAAATAATCTTGTCTGCAACATTTTTTGCAAAGTTCATTTCATGAGTCACAATAACCATTGTCATATGCTCGGCAGCAAGATCCCTGATAACTTTCAGTATTTCCCCTGTCAGCTCCGGATCGAGAGCGGATGTAGGTTCATCAAAAAAGAGAATATCCGGTTTCATGGCAAGAGCTCTTGCTATGGAGATACGCTGCTGCTGTCCTCCGGAGAGCTGGAACGGATACGCCTTCTCCTTGTCCTCCAGCCCCATTTTGCGAAGAAGTTCCCTCGCCTCTTCATAGACTTCCTCCTTTTTTCTCTTCTGCACCTTAATAGGCGCATCCGTAATATTTTTCATCACGGAATAGTGAGGAAACAGATTGAAGTTCTGGAAAACCAGGCCAAAGGTACCTTCGTACTTGATCTCGCCGAAATCCTGCTTCTCCAGCCCGGTAGCACATCGAAGAAGGGTGGATTTCCCGGATCCCGAAGGTCCGATGATCCCCAGTACCTCGCCCTTTTCCACAGAAAGGGAAATGTCTTTTAACACAACCTGTCCGTCAAAGCTTTTCTTTATATTTTTCATTTCCAACAGACTCATACTCTTTTCTCCCTCCTGGTTCCTAGCGATAATAGTTCAGTTTCTTTTCCAGACGTTCCATCAAAAATGCCACAATAAGATTCAGCACATAGTAGAATATTCCCGCAAATACAAAGGGCAGCATATTTGTCTGTGATGCCGCCAGAGCCTTGGCTTTTGTAAACATTTCCACAATACCGATGGTGAATGCAAGAGAAGTATCCTTTACAAGCGTGATAGTTTCATTCGTAATGGACGGCAGCACGGTTTTGATCACCTGTGGAAGGATGATCCGCACAAATGTCTGTGCTTTCGTATATCCCAGGATCTGTGCAGCCTCGTACTGTCCGCGGGGCATTGCCTCTATGCCGCCGCGGTAAATCTCCGCAAAATAAGCCGCATAGTTCAAAACAAATCCCACCATACATGCAATCGTCTTCCAGCTTGGTGAATTTGGAATACCAAATATGTAATAAGGCCCAAAAAAGATTACCATAAGCTGCAGCATAAGGGGCGTTCCTCTCATAATCGAGATATAAAGTTTAAAGACCGAACGAATAACGATATTTTTGGACATTCTTCCAAAGGATACAAGAAGTCCCACCGGAAGGGAAAAGATAAGGGTGATCACAAAAATGGCAAGCGACCATACCATTCCCTCCATCAACTGACTCAACATGACTGAAATAGCCATAACTTAACTCCTCTCCGCTAAAAACGGGCCGCCCAAAGGACAGCCCTTTTTCTTTTTAACTTATTTTCCAATTGTTGTAATATCTTCTCCAAACCATTTGGTAGAGATCTCTGCAACTTTTCCCTCTTCCGCCAGTTCGTTAAGAGCCTGCTGTACCTGATCTCTCAATGCCTCATTTCCTTTGGCAAATCCTACTCCATACTCTTCGGATGCAATCTCATAATCCAGGATCTTGAAATTTGCATCTCTGGAATCAATCTGATAGGAAGCTACAACAATATCCATTGCAACTGCGTCCACGGCACCGGATTCCAGTTCCATAAATCCGGTATTATAGTCCGGCACAATCTGCAGATTACTGAATGTAGAAGTCAGATCCTGATTATCTTCCAACGCTTTCTGTGCAGAAGAATCTGTCTGAACATCTACGATCTTTCCTGCCAGGTCGGCTTCTGATTCAATTCCCGAATCTCCGCGCACAACAAAGACCTGTTTATTGTCAAGGTAAGGATCAGACCATGTATAGTCGTCTTCTCTTCCATTGATAGTAAATCCATTCCAGATACAGTCAATTGCGCCTGAATTTAAAAGAGCGTCTTTGGAATCCCATGCAATAGGCTCTGCAACGAACTCCAGCTCCAGCTTGTCACAGACAGCCTGCGCAAGCTCCAGGTCAAATCCTGTGAACTCACCATCATCCCCTACGAATCCCATAGGCGGGAAATCCTGATCAAATCCGACTGTAAAAGTATCTCCAGCCTCTTTTTCTTTAAATTCTACTTCTGTCTGTTCCTGACTTTCTGTATTTTCGTCGGAACTGCTGTTACTGTCAGAACTGCTGCCGCATCCGGCAACTACTGCAGATGCTGTCATTGCAAGCGCAAGAAGCAATGCTAATCTTTTTTTCATAATATGACCCTCCTGCAATCAGCTTTATTATATTATCAATTTACCAATTGATTACTCTACCACGCTAAATTGCTCTGTAATCATAACACGAAAGTGCTTTGCTTGTCAAGCAAAGCACTCTATAACAACATCCCTATTTTCCTGTTTTCCTGTATTCCTTTTTCCACTGACGGAAATCTTCTTCTGTTACATCCATATTGATCTTCTCCTCTGCCTTGCGAAGCTCTTCCTTTAAAATAGAGTCCATGCTCAGGTAGACAGGCTCCGCCGACAGCATTTTTACATACTGTGCTTCCGGCAAATAGCGGTAACAGCAGTACAGATAAGCTTTCAGCATTTTTGTATCCTGACATACCCGGAATCCTTTTTCATACATGGAGGCCGCCTCTTCATAAAGAAGCATCCGACCGTAAGCTGCACCCAGACATCCATAGACCTGTCCGTAAAATTCCTTTCCTACTGTCTCGTCCCACTCCTTGTTTACAATCCCCTGATATACAAGAATGGCTGACGCATACTCTCCTGTCTGCAGCAGATTGTCCGCCTTATATTTTTCTCTCTCCACTTCATTCTGGCTTTTCAGACGTTCCAGCACATTATGGATCCTTGTAATCTCTGCCGGTGAATAAATGGAAGAATGACTTAAGACGGTCAGAAGGAATTGTTCCACCGGGCCGTTCTGTTCCAACTGACTTCGCAGCTCATCTGCCAGATCATACAGTTCCAGCTCCTCCTCCAGCCAGTCGCAGAGCTGACGGTTCACGATCGTATAATCTACCAGATAGAGATTATTACAAAAATAGTAGCACAGTTCTTCTATTGTATAGATCCTTTTATGGATTCTTGCAATCTCATACGGATGCTTTGCTTTCTTTCTATGACAAAGAATTAAACTGCCCATTGCTTCCTCCTAAATGTATGGTCTTTTCCACCTGAAAATCTGTTGCCGGGAAAAACTCCCCAAATCCGGCGTCCTTAAATGTAATCCGGCAGGTCTGTTCATCTAAAAACATCACTTCGATCGTCAGACGCATCGCATAGTCTTTTCTCTCCGGCAGCCCTGCCAGCGACACTGTCTCCGCCTGGAGTTCTCCGCTGGCCAGCGATTCAATATGTATCTCAATGTCTGAGGTATCCTCAAGAAGCACATCCCACTGCCCGTCAGCCTCGTACCAGTGAGAGCCCCACTGTACAATAGGATACCACCCTTCCTTGCCTCTTACCCGCATACGCAGACAGATCTGATCCGTCATCTTACTTTCATCCAGATAAATAGGACTGTCCTCATAATCTCTGCATTTACGGTACGCCGTATAACAAGCCCCCTTGCTGTAGAGATTGTTGCCAAGGAAGGCTCTTCTTCCATTGCAGAGCACTTTCAAAGATGCCGGATACCAGTTGTTTTCAAAGCCTTCTCCTGTCAAATACACAGAAGAGACAACTTTTTTATCAAATACACTCTGAATAAACGCCTTGAACCGTTCATCCGCATCCTTCGCCTTGTCTACATTCAGTACAGGATAGATCGCCGCAAGTTCTTTCATATGGGCATTTGCCACCTCATCCACCGCTACGAACAGTTCATCGCCACGCCCTCTGACACCACGGAGACGACGCAGCATATAGGCTCTGATCTCATTCCTGTCGCAGTAAAATAAAGCAGCTTCATACTGCCATAACTCTTTAGGCTGATAAAACATGTAATGGCAAAAGCTTTCCTTATAATCCTGCACATAGACAGAATCCTTAGCGATTCCTACGAACTGCGCAATCCCCTTCAGCATCTTACTGATATCGATATCTGTGCGAGGAACCGAAAAAGTCAGATATTCAATCTGCCGGAATCTCTCTAACGCCAGCTCAAAAAACTTAGCCAGAAGCCAGACCGCGTCATGATTCTTCCCTCCAATCCGGACTTTCTCCTGACGCAGCGCTTTCTGATACAGGTCAGAGACCGTGCATCCTTCATTGATCGTCGCCAGTCTTTTTGCCTCTTTGCCGTAAACCCACTGTTCCTTATAATATCCCAGGATGAGAGGAATCTGATAATTGTCTACCGCCACTTCCAGCGTTTCCGGCTCATGTTTCGCTTCGTCGTAAAAGCTGATCTGGCAATACTGGTCATTCAGTTCAATTCCTAAAATACTTCCGCCTCTCACCGTAATTCCTCCTAAGCTTTTGTACTGTTTCTACTCTCTTTTTAATATTCCCTGAAAATCTCCTCTGCCATGACGATTTCTTTCTGATAATCGATCATTGCCTGTTTTCTCTTTGCAGGAGACATGCCAGCCATCGCATTGAGTTTGCCGTATTTCCCAATTGCCGGCACTTCCCGGGTCTGTTCCAGGATCCTCTCTTCCTGACGTATGGTTTTCTTCTCTTTTTCCTGTGTTTCCTGGAAATAATACCGAACTACATCACCCTGATAGAGAATAAAATCCTTCACATAAATATTTTCATACATAGGCGTCAGGCTTTCGCTCTGATAACCCAGATCTTCCACAGCATCCTGGCGCATTTTATAGGAGATGCGTACCTTTCCGCCTTTCTTTGCATGATATTCAACCATAACCTTATCATAAAGCTGTGCCTCTCTAAGCCATTTATCAGGATACTTCAGATAGAACGGGAAAATAATCTGTTTCTCGCACAGCTGTCCCAGTACCTTATGCAAAACTTCCTCCACTTCATGATCATACTCCTTGTCCGAGTAATAATGAAGAAGCGCAATTTTGCAGATATCCGCCAGGCTTTCTCCCAGCCGATACTCGTTGACGATAATCTCAAAAATGGTGTGACCCGTTTTCCGCCCGCTAACCAGATATTCCCTGGATACAAAGGCAAGATAGGCCTGTTTCAGACGGAAATAAGCATTTCCGTTCAGATAATACTCAACAAAAATCTCTTCCTCCTGAAACATATCTTCTGAAAAGAGCATCTGTGTAATGATCCTCTCTCCCAGCTTCCCTTCCTGGATTCCATAATCCTTCGCTGTTTTCCAAAGAGCTTTCATATCTTTTGTTGCTCCACAGAAGAAATTAACAAGATAGGTAAGGGTCACTTTATCATACTGCTGTCTCTTAAACAGTTCAAAGCAAAGATACAGAAGAAATTCATCTTCTTCATAATTCTCTTCGCGTATGCGTTTGCTGCAAAGCTGAAATACCTCTTTTTCCTCAAATTCTTCCAGCCCTTTCATACGGAGGTTTTCAAATGTCACCTCTTCTTTTTGCCCTTCTCCTCCCCAGTTATTGATATGGGACAGATACTTTTTGCACATTTCCAGATATCTGGGTTCGTAAAAAAGGCGTCTTGTCTCATAAACAATGGAATCTGTATGGTGCTGCCCTTCCATAGACTCCCATACGATCCGCGCCTCTTTGTCATAAAGATAGACAATTGCTCCCCCTTCTGTATAAGGAACTCTCTGTTTCACTGTTCCGTCTTTTTCGATCACAAGAACACATTTCATCCCCTGCACCTTAGTTGTCACTTCATATGCATAACAAATGTCCCTCATCGCTTCCAGACGTTCGCCTGTCATTTCTTCCTCTGTACAGAATCTTTTATAAATCACCTTCAGAGAATCATTGATATGTCTTTTGACAAGCTGATCCCATGCAAATTCTACCATTTGTTCCCGATAACTGATATACAGATCACTTGCATACTGTTCATAGGTAATAAGGTTGGCATACAAAAGCGCCGCCTTCTTATAATCCAGATTATTTCCATGCATAAAATAGAGGAAAATGGATCTGGGAAGCGCTTCCCTCACCCGGTCCTCCTCAATGGTTTCCATGTAATACTCATAGAGCTGTGCAATTTTAAGCTCTGCATCTACCGCTCTCTGATACCATACAAAATATCTCTGCTGCATCTTATTCCCTTTAATAAGAAGCGTGCAGATCGCATTCAGTATCATCGGCTCCTCATACATTTCATAGATCCTCTCCAGGATCCGGAACAGTCCGCTGTCATAGTGCTTCTGCTGACTGGCAAGGTTGGCCACATAAAGAGCCAGCTCTCTCGTAATAAGCCGGTATTTTGTAGCAAAATTAAGCACATGCAGTTCAAATTTTCCCAGCTTTTTCAAAAGATTGCTTCGGTCCTGATAACACAGATATGCTTTCTGGTAAAAAAGAACATGATTCGCGCCATATGAATAAAACTGCTGTTCCAAGACTTTGATCCGCCTGTAGGAATCCCTGTACTGCGGATCCAGCATCAACAGCATAGCCAGAAGCGCCCAGGAATCCTGATGCCGAAGATAGGTCTTTCCGATTTCATCGATCACCCTCTCCACATGATTTCCGGTCTGCCGGATCAATGCGGTGAGGAAAAGATAGTAGGCGTTTGTTGTAGGATCTTTTCCAATAGCAAAACGATTGTAATTATAATTTTCCAGAATCCACTTTGCCTCTTCCATGCGGTCGCCCTTAATATAAATATGCGCCTGAAACAGCTGCAAAGAATCATCCATCGGCGCGTAGTTCCGCATTTTTTTTGATTTTTCTATGGCGCTGTCAACCCAGCTGTTAATATCAATCCTTCCTGCCTCACACGCCACATATTCCTTCAGGATCTGTGCCATAAGAAATTCGATTTCCCGATGATTCTCATCATATTCTCCATTTTGCAAAACTTCTACTTCGTAGGTAAGAATTTCATAGGGAGTTACAAGATGAATCTTTCCGAAATTTCTTCCTGCGTGCAATTTCTCTGCATTGACAACAAATTCCAGCTCGTAAACATTACCGACAAAATCATCTGTCGTAATCTCCGGACGGCTGACTGTAATAAATCCGCCCTCCGACTCTATTCTCACAGGCATAAATCCCCATGTGTTTTTGATAACAGTCAGGCTCCCTTTTGTAGACTCTTTCAAATCCTCAAAGAGCATTCCTTCTCCTTGGAGCGTCAGAAAAATACACTCTTTTTGCTTAATTCCGACTAAGAACTCTTCCATGGCCTGCTCATCAAGGGACCATTTTCTCATATTATCATATAAATGAAAAACCCGGGGATTTTCATATTTTAAGACTTCATAAAATTCTCTGGAGCGGAACAGCCTCTGCGCCTCTGAAAAGTCTTTGATAGCCAGTCTCTTAAAGTCATCTGTGCTCTGCACCTTTCCATAATTTGTCATGACATAGGGTTTTTCTATAATTGCGGTAAAAGGCACTTCAAATTCTCCGCCGTTGCACACAATAGAAAATTTTCCCTGCTCCACATGTCCCGGCGTAAGTCCTTTCCCGTCGTACTCGAATTGGATTGTCACAGGGTTTCCTTCAAAGCCCTGCTCAATGCAGTGCATACGAAAAGAAGACGGATAAACAATTCCTCGTATTGCTCCGTCTGTCCGGCTTTTCATCGTAAAACTTCCCCGGTACACTTCTCCCTCTCCAATGGTGAGGATCAGACATGTGTCATTAAAGACAATCTCCGGATGTACCACTTGAAAGTCCCCTTTTGAAAATTTTTTAATTTTATTTTTCAAGCCTTCCACCTCTTCTTGCGTTGCATTTTTCTTTAAACATACTATAATGGATTATAGCATTATTCTGACAAGTATGGCAATGCCGTAATCAGAAAATATAGAAGAAATATGGGGGAATTTATATGCAAAACGCGAAACAGCCCGCTTTTCACGGAAGCGATCTGGAACAGATTGCAGAATATTACAATCTTCCACAAAAAGAGATCATAAGCTTTGGAGCCAATGTAAACCCGCTGGGACTTTCCGCCCGGGTCAAAGAAAAACTTGCTGAAAATCTGGATATTATTTCCAGATATCCCGACCGTAATTATACTACTTTAAAGGAAACCATATCCGCGTACTGCAAAATTCCTGTCCAGTACATCGTCACCGGCAACGGCTCCACAGAACTGATCTCTCTTTTAATCACACAGCTTAAAGCCTCTCATGCAGTCGTTATCGGTCCCACTTATTCTGAATACCAAAGAGAACTTGCCCTTACCGGCGGACATAACTCCTTCTATACATTAAAAGAATCGGAAAATTTCTGCCTGGATATCAATGATTTTATGGAACAGCTTCCGAAAGATGCAGATCTTATCATTTTATGCAACCCTAACAATCCTACTTCTTCCGCTGTCCCTATCTCTGATTTGGAAAACCTCATAGCTTCCTGCCGCAAAAGAGGTGTTTTTGTTATGGTGGATGAGACATATGCAGAATTTGCTCCTTCTGTAGATGAGATCTCCGCCGTTCCTCTGACTCGCTCTTTCGACAACCTTATGGTTATCCGCGGCGTTTCCAAATTTTTTGCAGCTCCGGGCCTTCGCCTGGGCTATGGGATCACCAGCAGCAAGGACTTTCTTAAGGCTCTTCAGATTCATCAAAATCCCTGGAGCGTCAGCAGCATTGCTGCCTTTGCCGGGGAAGAAATGCTGAAGGATGCCGGGTATATCGAAAAGACCCGGAACCTTATCCTTTCCGAGAAAAAGCGGATCTGTCAGGTTCTGGACGGCTTTCAAAATGCCAGATACTATGAGCCTTATGCCAATTTCATTTTAGTGCGTATCGAAAAGGAGGGACTCTCCTCCTTCCAGGTATTTGAGCATGCCATCCGGCAGAAAATGATGATCCGCGACTGTTCTTCTTTTGAAGAACTGGAGGGAGAATATATCCGTTTCTGTATTATGCACCCCGAGGATAATGACCGGCTTTTGAAATGCCTGGGAGAAATAATAGGTTAGGGTGCAACGTGCGGATTGTGGATACTGCACGAATATGTTATATTACACTGGACAGTGCTGTCGATCCAAAAAACAGTCTGCGAACAGAAGAACGGAGGGGGAAAATGAAAAAGCCAATATTGTACATTGTAATTCCTTGTTACAATGAACAGGAAGTACTGCCCATTACGTGCAGTATGTTTTTAAAGAAAATTTTGGAGCTTATCGACAGAGAAAAAATCGATGAGCAAAGTAAGATTTTATTTGTCAATGACGGCAGTAAAGATAACACCTGGGAAATTATCGTTGAGCTTTCCAAAAAGAATCCTCATTACATCGGTATATCTCAAAGCAGGAACAGAGGACACCAAAACGCTGTCCTGGCCGGTCTTATGGAAGCCAAGGACAAATGCGACATCACAATATCTATTGACTGTGACGGACAGGATGATATCAACGCAATGGATCAGATGGTAGAGGAATACTGGAACGGCTGCGAAATTGTTTATGGAGTGAGAAGCAAACGTGATACCGACACCTGGTTCAAGCGTACAACTGCCCTGGGATTTTACCGGTTTATGAACAGCATGGGCGTTGATCTTGTATACAACCATGCAGATTACAGGCTTGTATCAAGCAGAGCACTGGAAGCTTTTTCTGATTTTAAAGAAGTAAACCTGTTTCTTAGAGGCATGTTTCCTCTTGTAGGCTTCAAAAGTACAAGCGTATATTATGAACGGCACGAACGAATAGCAGGGGAAAGTCACTATCCTCTGTCTAAAATGCTTTCTCTTGCCTTTGACGGGATCACAAGTTTAAGCGTAAAACCAATCCGTATCATTGTCGCTTTAGGAATCCTGATCTCGTTAATCAGCTTTATCGGGGTCATTTGGTCTGTATCTGTAAGACTTATGGGGCACAGTGTAGACGGCTGGGCAAGTACAATAAGTACGATCTGCTTCATCGGTGGAATCCAGCTGCTCTGTATCGGAGTAATCGGCGAGTATATAGGAAAAATTTACATGGAAGTAAAGAAACGTCCCCGCTATATTATCAGCGAAAAAACCGGCACTATATATGAGAAAGAAAACTAAATTTTCAGGGGGGGAAAGAAACTAAAATGATAGAATTTGTTAAAAAATACAAAACCAGCATATTTTTGTCCGTATTGTTCAGTCTTCTGTGTTTTGGATTTATGCTGACCCATTTTACCATCACGATTGATGAAGAATCCTGGATCTTATCGGCACGCGACGAAACGATGTGGCTTTATCAGGGAAGATTTATTATCTGGCTGTTTGATCTGATATTTACAGAGGGGGGAAATTATGCTCCGTTCTTATGGGATATTTCAGGCATTCTTTTTTGGAATTTATCAGGCATTATTTTTGCTTATTGCCTTTTTGCCAAAACAGAGATAAAACAATGGATTTTATTTATTTTTCTCTCCTATTACTCTTCTTTGACCTTTGTTCTGGGCGATGTTTTTTCTTTTTCTATGTACAGCCTGCAGATCGGTCTGGCATCTGTTACTGTGGCAGCCGCTTTCTATTATACGCTAAAGTATCTGGAAAAGAAGAACTGGAAAACAGCGCTCATTGTTCTGGGACTTTTGCTCTATAGCTTTGGAACATATCAGGCCTTTATCTGTGTATATATATCGGCAGTTGCAGCATTTTGCCTTTTGTGTTTCCTTTCAGGTCATCGCGACAGAATAAAATATGACATCATTATCTCTGCCGTCTTATGCCTTATTGCAATTGCATCCTACTATCTGATCAATTTCATAATCGGGAAAGCCATTGGAACACAGGGATACCTCACTGACAATTACATCGGCTGGACAAGCGGTGAGCCTCTCAAAGCCTTTGCCCTGGCTATGGCAAACGTTGGACGTGTATCTTTTGCTATTCCTGTTCTTGACGTATATGTCAACGGAGGCACAGCCCTTAGATGGGTGACGATTGCTTTCGTAATTTATGCAATATGGAAATTTTTCAAGTGCAACGGTATAAGAGAAAAGGCTGGCATATTTTTCTTTAGCGTAGCCTTATGCTTCGCTCCTTTCAGTCTTTATCTTGCTATCGCCACATATAAAACCCAGGGAAGAATGATGCTTGCTCTTCCTCTGGTTGGCGCTGTGCAGCTATACCTTATTCTGAGGGAAATAAACAAAAAAGCACTTTTATATGCCGCCATGGCAGCTTCGGGCTATCTGCTTTTTATAAATGCGCGCGATATGAATTTATTTTACTATTACAGCAGTATTGTATATGAGAAAGACTGCTCCATCGCCGAAGAAATCATGTATGATATAGAAGAAAAGGGCATCGACTACCGCGAAAAACCGCTCGCTTTTATCGGCATGGTAGCCCAGGAACCGCAGCCCACAAAAGAATTAGGTGTTTTAGGCGGTTCTATGTTTGCCTGGGACGAAGGGAATAATCTTCGTATGACGGACTTTATCCAGACCAGAGGTTATAATGTCAGAGCAGCTGACAGCACACAGCTTCAAAAAGCCCTCGTCGAATCTGCTTCCATGACTGTCTGGCCACAGGAAGGAAGTATAAAAGAACTGGATGATGTCATTGTCGTCTATCTATCCCAACCTGTAGAAGAATGGTATATCACTAACCAGGCACAATAGTATCTCCGTTATCTGGCATGGCCTTATGCCCAAACCTTTTTCCTGCATATCCATGCATTCAAAATACGTCCCAGTCTCTTTTCAATCCAAAGCCATGTCAGATAGGAAAGGACCAGCGTACCTGCCACCACGATAACAGCTCCCACTGCCGATCACACTGTCAGAACAGAAAAATCAAAAACAAAGCGGTCGAAAAACTGGATCGGATAGTAGTGCAGTAAATATAAGGAAAAGCTGATATCACCCAGTCTGGTCATCCAGCGCGGGAATTTCAGAAACAGACCTGCCAGTAAAAACAGTATCACAACACCTGCTGACAGAATCCCCCAGAAGAAAAAGCGCTGCAATCCTGAAACAACAGACACTTTGCTGGTGGTTGCCAGAATAGACAGAACTATAATAGCCCCGCCAAGACAGACTGCCGCAAATATCTTGGGACGCTTCAGTGGGTGCAAATGAACAAGCAGGTAACATTGCCGGACAATCTCACAGGCAATCATTCCCAGGACAAATTCCAACATGATCGGATGCCGTAAAGCTGAAGAGGGGCAAGGAGCCAGGACAGTACTGTGCCATTCTGCATGATCAACTGTCCTGAAGAAACGATCAGAACAAGGAACCCCGAACAGATCCACGCCCGATATCTGTAGGAAATATGAAAAGAAATCCAAAAAATCAGATAGAAAAACATTTCGCAATTTAATGTCCAGCCGACACGGACCAGCGGTTGGATCACGCCTGCTCCGACATCAAAGGGAATAAAACATAAACTTTTAATCAGACTTATCTCTGTTGCCTGGGTCTCCGCAAAAGCCGATGATGCAATTTGGGTCATAGTAAATACAGCCATTGTCATCAACGCATACAGCGGAAAAATTCTGACCCATCTTCTGGCAAGAAAATGCTCTGTATGGGTATAGGTTGTGAATAGAATGATCAAACCGCTAATGCAAAAGAAAATATCCACTCCAAATGCGCCGCAATGCAGAAAACGAATATGTTCCGCCACCACAAACAGCGCGGCAATGCCGCGCAATATCTGTATTGAATCAAAACGAGAAGAATAAAACTGCGCAAGAACTTTCTCACGCTCTATTCCACTATTTTCTTTTTTCATAATTCCCCCCTCAGCTGATCAAAACAGCTACTTTACAATAAATCTCTAATTCCTTCCCTCACATTCTATTTTAATTTTCCACTTGCGTCAATGCACTTTCTTTTACAAATAGCTCCGTTACTCCTGTCCACAGCGCCATTCTTCCCAGGATTTCGGTGTCCAGCCTTCAGGAACATCGTAATCCTCCAGTTCTCCTTCCATTTTCCGATATCCGATCCGCATTGTACTGATCCGCCAGATACCGTCTTCACACTTGCGGAAATCATCACAGTATACCGAAAATCCTTCAGCGGTCTGTTTACTTTCCCGGTAGGTATTGTTATCCTCATAAAGGAAAATTCCCCTTGCCTCTGTATCGCTTATAAGCCAGATCAACGGATTATGGCTCATATGCATTGTCATCATATTCCGATTGACATACTTGGATCTCATTGCCTGATCCTTTGGAGCTGTTTTATTTTCCACATAACACCGGTAGGTGAAGTCTTCTGTAAACAGATCACAGATATATTCCTCTTTTTTCATATCCATAGCCCAATAATAAAAGAACTGGGCATCTATGATCTTCTGCCTCTCACAGAGCTGCTGCGGCGTATAACTCTGGCTTCTGGCATGTTTCATAACTTCTACTACCATTTTTTTAATTGTCATATCCTGCTTAATTACTTTCATTTTCTTCTCCCTTCTTTGCCTTTCCGATCATTCTTTTTTTACGAAATCGCCAGCAGATCCAAAAGAACCTGTTGGCGATTTTCGTTCCCCGATTTTTATATTTCCAATGCGGCAAGATAGGCTTCATAAATCGTATCCAGAGCCTTTCTTGCCCGTTTTGCGTCGCCGATCACATATACCGGTATTCCCAGCCTTTCACAGCATTCCTGGAGATCTGTACTGTCTTTTGCCCGGGAACCAGTAGCAATCACCACATAGTCCGCCGGAACTTCCATCGTTTCTCCCTTTACTTCCAGCACAACACTTTTTTCCCGAATTTCCTTACATGCTGCATTTACAATCTGGTGAATATGTCCTTGTTCCAGCTGGATCTGTACCGCTGTTTTCCTCATATGTCCCAGATCGATCCCAATACCCTCGCGCATTTCAACTACTGTCACATGACAGCCCCGGCGCTCCAGATGCTCTGAGACTTCCAATCCTACCAGACCTCCGCCGATCACTACAACATTTCCGCTCATGGGAACTTTGGTTCCCGAGAGTACCTCTTTAGAACTCATAACATTTGCCTGATCAATACCTGCTATCGGTGGAACAAAAGGCACTGAACCAACTGCAACAACGACGACATCCGGCTTTTCCTTCTCAATAACTTCTGCAGTCACTTCGGTATTCAGGAAAATATCAATCCCTGACTCCATCGCTTTCTGGGCAGCCATTCTTCCGGCCATGCCAAAGTCATCCTTCCTCGGCGCGGTCCCCGCAAGCACAAACTGACCTCCCAGGGTTCCGGTTTTTTCATAAATAGCAGGTTTGTGTCCTCTTTGCTGAAGGATATCCGCAATTTCCAGTCCGGCAATTCCACCGCCTGCAATCATGACACGTTTCGGTTTTTCGGCAGCCTGAACTTTCAGTTCTTCTTCCTCTCCTACCGCCGGATTTCTCATACAGCTGATATGATCTTTCTCCGGGTTGATAAAATAATCATAACACCCTTGGTCGCATCCCACACAATAATTAATCTGAGCCAGCTTGCCTTCCTTTGCTTTTTTACAGAAGTAAGGATCTGCCAGCTGTGCGCGGGACATGGCGATCAGGTCGGCTTTGTCCTCCTCCAGGATTTCTTCAGCAAACCCCGGCGTATTGATACGTCCGGACGGCATTGTCAACATTCCTGTCTCCTTTCGAATACGGGAAGCCGGCCCTACATTTATTCCTTTAGGAAGATCAATCGGAGGAATTTCATAAATCTGGGCACGGGTCAGGAAATTACCTCTGGAAATGTTCAGCACATCCACTCCCTCCCGGCCTGCCAGCTTACAAAATTCAATAACCTCCCCCTCTGTCAGACCATTTTCCAGATAATCGTCATGGCAGACAATCCTCATGAAAAGAGGCATCCCTTCCGGAATATTCTGACGAATAGCCCGGATACATTCCAAAGGAAATCTGCATCTGTTTTCAAAGCTGCCTCCGTATTCATCTGTCCGGTGATTTATGCCTCCTGACAGAAAAACATGGGGCAGGTAGGTGTGCGCTGCATGAAATTCTACAGCGTCCATTCCTGCCTGTGCAGCTCTTCTGGCAGCTTCGCCATAAGCTTTCACAATGGAATGGATCCGTTCTTTACTCATTCCTTTTATGCTTACTTTCCGTGAAAGCCTCATTTTTGAGGCAACTAAAATTTCAGCATCCGGATCGCTTCCCACAGCCAGCGACCCCTGCCACAGCTGCGGGCATATCTTTCCTCCCGCCTCATGCACTGCATCTGCCAGTTTCTTCATCCCCGGAATATACTTGTCATCGCTCAAGGCAAGGAATCCTTTCGGCGCACTTGCCGCATCTACAGAACAGACTTCCACCGTATTCAGTCCCACACCGCCACGGGCACGTTCTACATGATATCTGATCAAGCGGTCAGTTACTTCTCTTCCATCTCCTCCGACCATCCGGGTCCCCATTCCTGTCATCACTACCCGATTTTCCAACTCCATATCCCGGATACGGATAGGGGAAAACAATCGTTCAAACATTTTCTTCCTCCTTCTGTATATCTTCCATACTTTCGTGATATTATTGTCTTTTCTTTATCATACTTGATTTTTTTCAGACAATAGAGCCAAAATCCCTTTGCCGCACTACTATTTAACTGTATGGGAGTGATGCTTTTTCTTACCGATCCGGGTACAATTTTTCCTGTTTTACTATCACATTTCAGACAAAGGCAGCTGCGTCATATACAAACCACCTGCACGAAGTCTTTTAATCTTATCTATAGAGGAATGATTTCTTCCCTTTCTCTTTTTTCCTGTGCTTCTGAAAAAATTTCTCTGAATATGCAGTCTAATTTTTCGTTATCATAGAAATAGTTTTTCTGGTTTATGTTCATTGTTACTTGTTTAAAATTATTTGTTATTTCTAACGTATATAGTATACTTCTTTCTTCTCCATAAATATGAAATACGATATCAGGCTGCCCTGACTTATCTTTAACCTCTGCTTTTCTTTCATCCTGCTCAATAAAATCTGTAGCTTTGATTTCCCGTGATAATTGTTTCATTAAATCCTCGCTGTCAACCTCGCTTTCTGACAGGTAAGGAGATCTCCTTTGTACTTCAACTGAAACAATTTCTTCCTCAAGCACATTTAATTCATTTTCCTGATACGCTCCATATCCAAGACATAATAGAAATAACAGTGTTGCCAAAACAGACATTACCCGATTTTTCATTCTCTTCTCCTAAATTCCTATAAAATATAATATATAACAAAAGAGAATATCCTTTTGAGGTGACCCCCAAAAGTTAGACTTTTAAGCGTAGCAGTTTATTGGCTGCTACGCTGTTTTTATGCAGCCAAGAGGCTAAGCCTGTATTGCACAGGACTCATCCATCCCAGTTTTTCTTTTATTCGTTGTTCATTATAATACTTTATATATCGTTCTATTTCTGATTTCAATTCTTCAAAACTATAGTAAACAACACCATAGTAAATCTCTTGTTTAAGCAATCCAAAGAAGTTTTCCATAAGTAAGTTGATGCTGGAGCTTAACTCCATCACCAACTTTGTTTACAGTCTGAAAGAGCAGTAATCCGCTCTTTTTTTAAGGTCTTTTTTTGATAAAGGATCATCTTCCCATATCCATTGAATGCAATTACATCTTTTTGTAGATTCCATAGTATTAGGGCCCCACCTTGCTATAAGTTCCATCAACCCAAATCCCATTATCATACCATGTCTGACCGGAACTAAGCATTTGCACTTTAATCCATATTGTACCATCTGCCTGCGGCAGAATCGTGATTTCATGCTCCTGCCTTGAACGGTTCCCTTGCAAACGGTACGTAGATTGCCCTTCTACAAGAGGTACGTTTAGAAAATCTTCTATGGATGCACTTTGCCCATATTGATACCAAAACGATAAGTTAAAACATGGGGAACCACTACTATAGTCAACAGAAAAGTGAGAAAGATATTCCCCATCTGCATATTCATAGGTTCCTTCCTGAATAGTGGATGCCGTAATTGTTTCATTTCCCACATTATCCGGGGCGGGCTCCTCATTAGCTGTTACTACTTCTTCCTCACTGGTAAAGAGGATCTGGTTTACAATGTCTGAATATTCTCCCAACACCTCTATCTGGCCCGCATACCAGTCATCTGTTGTTTCTTCCTTTGGCAGGAACGACTCGGAAAATCTCCGTACTGCGGACACTACTCCCGCATCGTTCATCAAAATTTGGTGAACCAGATATTCCCCTCTTGCATGAGTGACAAGTAATGCCCGGTAATATTTGCATATTTCCTGAATTTTTGTCTTTTCGTCCAAATCAGCATCTTTTTCTTCATGGATAGCTTGAATGAGCGAATTTGCCACGTCGGCTACCACTTTCATTTCCTGATACCGGTTAAACATATTGGATGTCCCAAATCCGATATCACCAGCCAACATCAATCCATGGAATACAAATTCACCAAGATTAAGATTTGCTGATACGGTACTTAGCAAGTTGCTACCGCAATCGATAAACCATTTCGTTGTATCGTCTGTATTGTAAAGGTCAGACGATTTCAGAAGAGCCATGGAAAGATTGTCAATGAAAAAATCCGCTTCATACTGCCCTATTGTCTCTCCATAGTCTGCAATATACTCTACCCTTTTTTCTAATAAGGCCTCATTTGCCTTTAAAAGGCTGTTTGCTGCACTCTTTAATTCTTTATCGCTTGCATATTGGCTTATAGCTTCAAGGAAGAACTCTGTCCCAATATAGCTTTGCATGGATGTCTGATAATACTTTGCCTGCTCTATGGTCTCAATGACGACATCCTTTCCTCCGAATCCCGCGTCTATAATAGGGGAAATCTCATCCATCACACTATTCCCGCCAAAAGCGCCAAGTGCTAAATTGGTAATATCTTCTGCATAGTCGCCTAAGTTTTTCAGATCATCGTAATTTGCCTGCTGTTCTATCTGTTCGGCAAAATCTCCTTCCTGCATAGCAATCAGGTTAGCTAATATTTCCGCATAATCCTTTTTCTCCAAATTTTCTTCGATAAGATTGGAAGAAAAGTCCATTAACGAACTGATCAATGAATCACTCTCTATATTCTCTACCATGCTTAAATATCCGATCCCCTCACTACTACAAAAGATGGACTCAAACATATACTCATTTTCAGTATATTTGAGATACGGATCCGGCAGGTCAGAAGATGAGCCATCTGCCGCATAGGCCTCTGGTACCATAGTCGTTATGCACATGACTATACTTAAAAAGAAAGCTATTATTTTTCTCATTTTTCTTGTTCCTCCGTCAGTGTATTCATTGCTTTAATGATTTCCTCTTCTAATAATTGATCAACCGCCTCTTCTTCATGGACAACCCTTTTTCCGTCTTCGGCAGTTACTTGGGCCGTCGTATCAAATTTTTTTGTTTCATAGTCTCCAGAACTAAGTGCTTCCTTCATGTAGGTTTCCGGGTCATCTGTTTGGTAGGCTTCTATCATAAGCTTCTCATAATCAGGCATTTCAACAGTTAGTGCTACTTCTTCGGTATCTTCTCCTTCCGCCTCACCTTCTTTTTCTTCAACCAAAATACAATCAGCATTTATTTCACCTATTGATTTTGCGACTAAATCCTCCTCATTTACCTTTTGAGTTCCACATCCGACAATTGCTAATACGCTGACAATCAGTAACATTACGACACATTTCATATATTTCACCTTCTTTCAATAGAATAAATTTCCTTTCAATATTTACCTTTTCTTGCTATTATGATAATTACAAGGTATGTTAGCCTTGTTCCTTCCAAATGTAATCGCTTCTGACCCATCCAGTTACACCTTCTTCTGTTGTGATCTTATACCATTCATGCATTTGCCCGTCTGATCCCATACCGGTTCCTATTTCTCCATAAAATTTCAGTGGTTCATATTGAGACTCCACTGTACCTACTAGCTCGCTGTCATGCTTTGGCTCACTTCGGATATTTAAAGTGCCTTCTACCTCTTTACGGTAATATTGCAATATGCCCATAGCAGATTTTACACTTTTCCCATCTGCCGTAACCAAATCTTCTCTGACCCATCCGGAAATCCCACTTTCGGTTGTTATATAGCACCAATCATGTATAGCCCCATCCGAACCATAACCGTGTTCAAATTTCCCATTAAACAGCAATACTTCCTGATCGTTAGTTACTGTTCCGACAAGTTGCCCCTCATGGTCAGGGATGCTACGGATATTCAGTGTTCCTGATACGGCTTTTTGCAATTTAAGACTAGAACTATTTTCTTCTTCGTCTTTTACTTCTGGAGCTTCCGGTTCTATCTGTGATTCCTCCATTGGTTTTGATGGTTCGTCAGAGGCCGTACCCTGTTTTTGCTTATCTTCGTTGTTGTAAGGTTGTTGCTGCTCAATCTCTTCTTGGATAACAGTATTATTCTGTTTACTATCGCCCTGTTGGCACCCAACGAAGAGAAATGGAAAAAATAATATCTGGATTGCTAAAATGATCTTTTTGTTCATGTCCCCCTCCTAAGAAAACTGCTTATTTAAAAGAAGTATAGCATACCGTTTTTTAACCGCATAGACATATTATGTCTACAAGCAGTATTCGCCTATTTTGCGGTATTTTTGTACTTTCAGAAAAGTTTTTTTGGCATAGTGCTATCTGCTATAGTTATAAAGAAAGATAAAATAATAACATCATCAAAGAGGAGGAATTACAAATGGACGGAAAGACGATCCTCAAAGGAATACGAACATCTCATATAGAAAAAATTATATGGAACGTTAATAAAACTAAAAAAGCACCCCGGAGTTCCGGGGATGCTTTTATGAGGCTGACGCATCAGTTAATGGATGGGAAAAAAGAGGTGTAATGTCATCCTGCTTCCCCAGCAGATCCTCCCAGACCCTGATCTTGAAGGTGTTTTCAAACCACTTCACGATAAAAAAGGAATCTGTGAAGATTTCAAAACCATGCCACGTTTCGGAAATGCCTCCATTCTTATTGCGTGGAACATCCTGAAATTCGTTCCAAAGCCTTAAAATACTATCATCCCTATACACGATATATAAAGTCTGATTGCAGTCTGCAAAAAGCGGGCAGATGATCGAAGTGTAAACAAACTCCCAACACCCTCCAGCCAGACCGCTGCCTAAATATCCGGGGATGGCGGCATCCTTTTCCTTCTGCTCCATTGAACGTTTCAGATCTTCTAGGCATCTCCAAAGCGCCTTGTAGTCTGTATCGACTTTTGTGCCAGTTGGAACATTTTCTCCAAACATATTTACAACCACCTGTCCTGACTTAATCGGACAATATTGGTTTGTTCCAAGCAGTTTTCGGAAATTCATGTTTCTGCATATAGCCCGGTAGTCGTTATAACTTTGTTCCCCCAGCAAGCGCCTTCGCACTTAGTAAGCAACCCCTGCTCCCATAACACCACGGCAATTAACCTGGTGTGCAATAAAATGCGTATCCATCTTTATCAGATCGCCCATTATTTCCTTGATCATCATCCTTCCTCCTTTAATACTCTTAACTATTCTTTAAGAATATGTAAGATAGCAGGGCATAAGAAAAACAGGGGCAAATGCTGTCCCTGTCTTTCCTTTTGTACGTTATGCGAGAAAAATATCCACGACATGCGGATCATTCGCATTATGGCAGATCTGCTGTACTACATACAGTTCGGTTCCCAGAAGAACATTTTCACCCTTCCGGGGAATACACAGAAGATGTCCTTCTGCCTGCGGCTGACCGTCCAGGTAGTATCGCCCGGTTATAATATTGCCGAAAGTGCTCTCCTTGTCCGTTTCATCTACGTCATCATTTTCTTTTAGCTCTCTCTTCCATGCATTGGCCGTGATACCAAACAGCTCTTCAATAGCGTATATTTCGGCATTGATAACGTATTCACCATTCACATATACTGTGTAGGTGGCATCACCCAGGTGACACATATCCAGCCACTCTTCTCCTATACTGGACATATCTTTCTCATAGCGCTTTTCAAAAGCTGTTTTTGCGGCTTCCCAGGTAGAAAACGGGCCTTCGTGATAAAGGTTATCGTCATTTCCATACATGATTACATACATAATTTTTCCTCCTCTCCTTAAAACATCAGTAAAATATGGTAATAACTTCGAAAAGAAAATTGAAAACTCAACTTCCGGTTTTGAGCATATTCTTCTGAAATCACTTATTAAAAGAGGAGGAAGAACATATGGAGCAGAAAACAGTAGACAATATCTGCAGGATCAGTATGGAATTTGGTGAACTTGTAGGAAAGAAAAAGATGAATCTCCCAGATGAGTATGCGGCTACAGATTATCTCGTAGACAATATACTGGAGTGGTCGCAAGAATTTGAGAAGACATTTAACCGAGAGGGGGAATACCTGTCTGAAATAGCAGTGTTTGCCCACCAGAAATTCCGCAAAGCTGGATGGCTTCCAGACCAACGAACAAAAATAGTTTATCTATACAGGGATGCTTACAACTATAAGGTATTAAACTGCTGTGTCATCAATGGCGAACTTTTATCTGAACAGATGATGAAGATCCGAGAATGCTGTCAGGAAAGCGAATATTTTATTCCGTCAGAAGTAGGGCTGACAGAAGAACGATTTTCGTCATACACAGAGGATGACCACCCGTTTTTTGAGTTGCTCGGTTTTGAACCCACAGATGAACCGGTCAATATAGCCATCACACCTGAAGAACTGGTCCGGAAATTTGACTGCTGCAGAGGAAAATGGGACGAACTTGCCACGAAACATTTTGTATATTAACTTAGAAAAAGGATAACAGAATTTGATCAAACACAAAGAAAAGCACCAACAATGGTACTTTTCTTTTTTACTTTAATTTTCAGAAAATGCTTGGAGCTTTTCAATATATGTAGCAAGTAAAGCGAGATTCACTCTATAATCGAGACCGGAGGCAGGCAGAAGAACCAAGACAAGGATGATGCCCCATCTGACACCGAAGCAATGTGAACTGCTTCACACTTGTTTCTTAGAAGATATTCGAAAAGAATGTGAAACATGCAGCGCAGATGTTTTCGTCTACTATACGCTGGAAAAGAACATAAATGAGCCGACTGATATTGTCAAGATTAGTTGACACATTTTTCTCAAGGATATCACTGACTATGCCGCCCGCTCCAAAGTCTCATAATACTGCCTGCGTTTTACCGCAGGAGGAACCCCTCCATTGGCAGAGCAGATCCTCCGGTTATTCCAGTAGCTGAGGAAGTATCTCCAAATGAGTACCTTTAATTCCTCTACAGTCATCTGCTTTGTATCATAACGGTCATAAAGGAGCTCTGTCTTCATTCTGGCCCACATACTCTCACAGCGTGCATTATCATGGCAGCGCCCTCCCGCGCTGTTCATGCTTTGGTGGATATGATATTTCTGGATAGCTTGACGATAGGCTTCGCTGGTATACTGTGCCCCACGGTCGCTGTGGATAACAGCGCCTTCCAGCGTGGGATAAGCAGTCAGGGCGTTTTCCAGTGTTTGGATACACAAATCTGCTTTCATGTTTGTTTCCATTGCCAGACCGAGGACGCTAAGATCAAAGCAGTCGAAAATCGCAGATACATACAGTTTTCCATTGGATGCCGGGATCTCTGTGATATCTGTAATGCACTTTTCTAATGGGACATCGGAATGGAAATCCCGCTTCAGCAGATCATCCGATTTCATGGCTTCCCGGTCTGCCTTTGTGAGTCCATTCGGTTTTCTTTTTGGCCGATGACTCAGACCGATTTGATCCATAACCCGGTATACAGTCCGCTCACTTGGGATATGCACTCCCTCCGGCTGTTTCAGCAACAGTGTCTGATACATCCGGATCCGTCCGTAAGTATCGTTACATTCGTCCTCGTTGATGATTTCTTTCATGGCATCTGCCAAATCCTGGTACTTCCAAGGACGGTCTTTATTCGCAAGATATTTATAGAAACCTTGCCGGCTGACACCAAGCATCCGGCAATAAAATGAGATTTTCCCGG
>NZ_JAYAZJ010000032.1:0-26450 GCF_037273965.1 Claveliimonas sp.
CCCATAGGCAAAAGAGGTAAGCCACGGGCCGACAGAGCGGCCGCCCAGTACAATTCCGTCTACACTGCTGGTATGTCTTCTTGCATAAATCCCAACTGCTATCATAACCGCAAAAAACAGGATCAAAATAATTAATTTTACTGCCATTTCTTTTCCCTCTTCTTTCTTTTTAGCTTTAAACCGTAACGCTTTAACGCGTTAAATTATTTACTAAAAAAATAACATACTTTATCATACTGTGTCAAGAAGAATTTTCCTATTAAATCAAAAAAGGAACCAAAACAGAAAATCTACCAATCCTCTGTTTCAGCTCCTTGTCTCATTCTATATTATGTATCCGCGCAGCCTTTCTATTTCATTTTCTCTACCCGATCCTGAATCGTCTTGTTGAAATTCTCGATCTTTCTGCTGTATGGTTCATTCATATATTTAGAATGAAGCATAAAGTCTGCAGTGGCAAGGTTATTTGCAATCGGAATATCATAGACAACTGCAATCCGCAGCAATGCTTTTACATCCGGATCATGAGGCTGTGCTTCCAGCGGATCCCACAAAAAGATCATAAAATCAATCTGTCCTTCCACGATCTTGGCACCAATCTGCTGATCTCCTCCCAAAGGACCGCTGCAGTATCCTTTCACAGGAAGCCCGGTGCGCTCTGCGATCAGACGGGCTGTTGTACCTGTCCCGCACAGAAAATGACTCTTCAAAATATCCTTGTTCCTGTCGCACCATTCTACCAGCTCCTGCTTTTTGCCGTCATGGGCGACAAGGGCAATATGCTTTGCCTTTTCAATTTCCAGTGTAACATAATCTTCTGACAACATTTTTTCACCTTCTTAGCTGATTTTTTTCCTATGCCGCTTCTTACTCCCACTGTTCCATAGACTCAAATCTGGGAAGACTTAAAGCAGCGATCAGAACTGTTATTATCATACTATAAACCGGAACAATTAGGAAGAGCAAATTGAAATTTAAAATTCCTGCCACTACAGCAAGAACAACTCCGATTCCGATAATACCTCCCTGGACACCCATGCGGAAAAACTGCTTTGCCGTTTCCCCCAGCGTATTTCCGAAGATACTCTCTCCCAGAACTTTGATATACAGGCGATTTGCCTGCAAAACCACATAAGTTGCAATGATCATCGCCATCTGATAGACGGGAATCTTCCAGGCGATCCCTACCGGAACAACAAAAATCGTCACATCGATCAGTGATCTGATATGATCCATCAGCGTAGCATACCAGAGTTTTTTGACTGCCGGAGCCGGGATTAAATAAATATACGGAAGTTCCAGTTCCTTTCCCCATTTTCCGAGAAATCCTGTACTGACAAATGTCATATAAGCGATCACTCCCATCAAAACAGTTCCCGGGGGAAGCTGAGGCGGAAATTCTGCTGCAGGATCTATAAATACAATGCAGACTATCGCTCCGATCACTGCAGTCAGTGTAAAACCACCGAATATGAAGAATCTTTCCTTTTTGTACTCAGACAGCTGCCGATAAAAAATTGCTTTTGCGCCTGTCCCTCTGTATGTTGCTCTGGCTGCCCGGTATTTCTTCTTCCCTAAAGAAAATGAACTTTCTCCCTTTTTGCTTTTCTCTTTCAGTTTCTTGTAATCATCAGCGAATTTCGCTGCATCCTCATAGTATTCTCCACTGCATTTGATCCGGTATGCCGCCACAATCATAACGGCGCACAGCAGAATATAAAGGATCGTTCCTGCTATAGTCCACATATTTCCTCCTAATACAATGAGGCGTACAGCAGCCGTATTCCAGCCGGCCACAGGAATCATCTGCAGTATGGGAGACTCCAGAAAATGAAGCGCGCTGGCAAAACTGAATCCTTCCTTTATCAGATACCAGCCTGCAGTTGCAGCCACTGCCCCTAATATCAGAAAGATACCAATACGGACTGCAAAAATCAGTCTCTGAAATCTCTCTTCACCGGAATAAAGAAAGACAATCAGCCCTGCTTCAAATGCAGTCTCTGTAATAAAGGTAAAGAAAAACAGAAGGACCGCATTGGTCAGAGGTACATCAAATACCCAGAAAGCTGCCACTGAAAACAGCAAATCTGCCACAAATGTTACCGTATAATTCAGTATAGCGCCATGCAGCAGGACAATTTTTGAACTGATAGGTGCTGTAAATACCAAATGCGCATGGCTTGGCCTGAAAATAATTCCTTTCATTTTAGCGTAGGAAAGAAAGTTAGAGCAAAAAATAAAATAGATCCACACGGTCATCAGATAGACAATTCCTCTTTTGTCTTTGATGCCTCCGGTTTCGGCCAGACTCCCGAAACTGAAAATAATAAGGATCGCATACGCAATGATCAATACAAAGTACAGATAGGATACCGGCTTTTTCAGCGCCCGTTTCATACGGTTAATAAAACTTCTCTTTGTCAGATACCACAACGCCTTCATCCTATTCACCACCTGTCATCTCAAAGAACAGATCATCCAGATCTTTATTGCCCACTTCTTCCTTGCGGTAAGAACCGATGATCTTTCCTTTTTTCATTACGTACATAATATCCCAGAGTTCCTCTACCATCTCCAGCATATGAGTGCTGATCAGCACAGTCACCTGCTGCCTTTTCAACTCCAGAATTACTTCCTTGAGTTCTTTGATCGCCTGGGGATCCAGCCCCACCATGGGCTCATCAAAAAGAATAACCCTCGGTTTAACCGCCAGGGCGCAGCAGATGCTTACTTTCTGCATCATCCCCTTGGACAGTTCACTTCCCATCTTATCCTGCTTGTCCTGAAGTTCAAATCTTTCGAGCAGTGCATTGACCTCCTCTTCTGTAATATCAGAAGAATAAGCCATTTTCATATACTCAATATGTTCTCTTACCGTCAGTGCATCAAACATAGCCGGAATTTCCGGAACATATCCAAAAATTCTTTTTGCTTCAAGTTCTTTGGACAAAATGCCATTGATCCTGATCTGTCCTGTGTATCTTAAAAGGCCTGCTATACTTTTGATGATCGTTGACTTTCCGGCGCCGTTTGGTCCCAGCAAAATGCCGATCTGTCCATCCGGCACCTGAAAGCTTACCCGATCTACCGCCAGGTTTTTCCCATAATATTTTGTTAATTCCCACACCTCTAACATCGTCTTCTCCTTCATCTGTCTGTGTTTTTATTGTATTATTATTTTAATACAATTATATTCATATGCCTTTTCTGTGTCAAGTCTTTTCTTTTGTACTTTGATTACTATTCACAGCCGTTTCAGACTTGGCAGCATGCGCGTTGTACTTGCACAAAAGCACTTGCTGCCAAGTCTGAAACAGAACTGCGAAGCGGTCACCCCACCCACATAAGCAGTCTTAGCCCCGCAAGGGGGCGGGACTGAAGCGCGTAAGCGCGACGAGTGCGCATGTGGGTAACTGTGAATAGTAACAGCCTATATAATAATGCAGACCATTCCTCCGTTGCTGTCATTGACAATTTTTTGCATGGTATCCTGCAGTTTTACCTGGCTTTCATCATTGATCATGGAAATCTTGCTCTGCATGCCATCCATCACCAGTTCTTCAATGGATTTTCCAAAAATGTTAGTCCCCCAGATTCCTCCGTCAGAATCCTTCGCGTTCTTTATATAGCGGATCAAATCCTCTGCCTGTTGTTCACTTCCCACGATCGGGGCAATCTCCGTCTCAATATTTGCTCTGATCAGATGAATAGACGGAGCGTGGGAATGGATCTTCACGCCATACTTATTCCCCTGACGTATTACTACCGGCTCGTCAAGAGTAATTTCCTCCCTTACCGGTTTTACAACTCCGTATCCTTTCATCCGCACACTGGCAAATGCCCCCTGTACTCCTTCGTATTCTTTCTTCATCTCTGACAGACGATGGAGTTCCGATATCAGCTCATATTCCCCTTTGATCTGTGCTCCGGTCAGATCGCTTAAAACCTGATAATAATATTCCTCTCCTACTTTGATCTGTATTTTTACGCATCCGGTATCCATCTCGATTTTATCTACTCTCATCTCTTCTATGTATGGACTGTCCGGCTTTTCTATCCCTGCCGCCGCATCGCGGATCTCGCCCAGCTGTTCCATTACTTCCCGTATATGTACAAGAAGCTCCTGTTTGATATCATGTTCTCTTGGAAGCATCTCCACCCATTTGGGAATAAAAAACTGAACTTCGGCAATGGGAAACTCAAAGAGCACCGCCTTCATGATCTTATGGATATCTTCTTCTTTCAGCTGTTCACAATTCACCGGAATCGCCTGCACTTTGTACTGCTGCCTGATATATTCTGCCGTTTCTTTTGCTTCTTCGCTCATCGGTCTTTTGCTGTTCACCAGCACAACGAAAGGCTTTCCAATACTCTGCAGTTCCCGGATCGTGCGCTCTTCCGGCTCCAGATAGTTCTTTCTTTCAATCTCTCCGATACTTCCGTCTGTTGTTACTACGATCCCTATAGTAGAGTGATCATGGATCACTTTCTGAGTCCCGATGCCTGCAGCCTTTGTAAAAGGAATTTCATAATCAAACCAGGGGGTTTTTACTTTTCTCTCTTCCTTTCCTTCCTCATGCCCCACTGCCCCTTCCGTCATATATCCCACACAGTCGATCAGCCGTATTTTCACTGACACATCTTCTGTCAGGCTGATCTGGGCTGCCTCTTTTGGTACAAACTTGGGTTCTGTAGTCATAATGGTCCTTCCTGAGGCTGACTGCGGCAATTCATCCCTTGTTCTTGCCTTTGCATGTTCCTCCGTCATATGAGGCAGAACAAGAACATCCATGAATCTTTTAATAAATGTTGATTTTCCAGTCCTCACCGGTCCTACTACTCCTATGTATATTTCTCCGTTTGTCCTTACCTGTATATCCTTGTATAACTGATAATTGTCCATGTTCTCTGGCCCCTTCCACATATGCTGTTAGAATATATGCACTCCTTTCCCTGTTTAGAAGCTGCTTTCTCTGGTTTTTCATCTTTTAATAGCCTGTATCTATTGTTTCTGTGTTTATTTTGTATTGGATTGCAAATGCCTGTTTTGTTAAAATGTAAACAGATAAATACAAAGAAAGAGGAGCGAATAATCATGGAAAGACATCAGATTACGGGACATACTGAGTTGATCGGTCTTATGGCATACCCCATCCGACATTCCCAGTCTCCGGCCACTCATAACGCTGCCTATGAAAAATTAGGCGTAGATATTGTAAATCTGGCATTTGAAGTAAATGCCGATGATCTGGAAGACGCCATCAAAGGGCTTCGTGCTCTGAAGATGAGAGGTTCCAACATCTCCATGCCAAACAAAACCATCGTACACAAGTATCTGGACGAGATTTCTCCGGCTGCCATGCTCTGTGGCGCCGTCAACACTATCGTCAATAGAGACGGATACCTCATCGGCCACAATACAGACGGGATCGGATATGTCCAGTCTCTGAAAGACAACAGCATTGATCCTGCCGGAAAGAAAGTAACCATTGTCGGGTCCGGCGGCGCGGCAACTGCCGTACAGATTCAGTCTGCTTTGGACGGAGTCAGGGAAATGTCTATTTTTGCAAGAGATGACAGTTTCCGGGATAATGCACTGGAAACAGTGGATAAAATCAACAAAAACACAAACTGTAAAGCCACATTTTATCCTCTGGAAGACCTGGACTGCCTGAAAAAAGAGATGGCTTCCAGCTATCTGTTCACCAACGCCACCGGAGTCGGTATGAAACCGCTTGAGGGACAGACCTACATTCCCGACGCTTCCTTTTTCCCGAAGGAACTGATCGTGACAGACGTCATTTACTCCCCCCATGAGACTGCCATGCTGAAAATGGCAAGAAAAGCGGGATGTAAGACCATGAACGGCCAGGGTATGATGCTCTTTCAGGCAATTGCCGCTATTGAGCTGATGTTGGGACAGCGCGTGGACAGTGAATACATGAAAGAAAAACTTGGCATTTCCTATGTCTATGAAGACTGATATTCAGGGAGGTAAAATGATGCATACAGTAAAAATCAGAAATCTGGAACTTGGGGCTGGGATTCCCGCCATCTGCATCCCCAATGTAGGAAAAACGGAAGAAGAGATTCTCTCCCTTACCAGACAGTATAAGTCCATGCCTATGGATCTTATGGAATGGCGGGCAGACTGGTTTGAAGAAGTGGAACATACAGAGCGGGTACTGGATGTGCTGTCTAAAATTCATGAAATTCTTCAGGATACGCCTCTTCTTTTCACTTTCCGCACCCAAAAAGAAGGCGGTGTCCATCCAATGGACACTGACTCCTACGTATCTTTAAACAAGTCCGCCGCCAGATCAGGACTTGCAGATCTCATTGATGTAGAGTTTTTCACGGGTGATGAGATTGTTGCCGATCTCATCCGTTTCATCCATGAAAACGGCGCAAAAGTTGTGGCCTCCAACCATGATTTTGAAAAGACTCCGGCCAAGGACGACATGATTTACCGTCTGCGCCGGATGCAGGATATGGGAGCTGATATCCCAAAACTTGCCGTCATGCCTCAAAACAAACGGGATGTGATCACTCTTCTTGCAGCCACAGAAGAAATGGCGTCTGATTATGCCAATCGGCCGATCATTACCATGTCCATGGCCGGAACAGGAAGCATCAGCCGTCTCTCCTGCGAGGCTTTCGGATCCTGCCTCACTTTCGGATCCGGCTCCATGGCTTCTGCCCCCGGACAGATTGCAGCGGGTGAACTCTACGATGTGCTTAAGACAGTACACAGCGCCCTGGGCTGTTAAGTCAAAAACCCACCGGCAGAAACGGCTTTTCATTCAGCCGATTCTCCCGGTGGGTTTTTCTTAACATTATTTCCTAATATCTTTCTTCAGACCATTTCAGGAACTTTCCGGTCTGTGCATCAATCTCAAATTCATATTCCTTTTGCTGGTAGATGATATCTCCTTCATATACGTAATATCCGTCATCCAGTTCCAGCTCCATGCGGATATCTGCCTCGGTAGCTCCGCTGACTCTCTCAAGGGCCGCTGCCTTTGCATCTGCTTCACTCACTGCAACATTGGCTCCGGAAGTTCCGGATGCATTTGCGGTATTTCCACTGTTTGTCTGGTTCTGCGCTGTGTCTCCATTGCTTCCTGCCTGGCTCTGTACCGCATTTCCTCCGGTTGTCTCTACATCTGCACTCAGGATTGTTCCGTCTGTTCCATTAATTTCATAATCATATTCTTTTTCCGCCACAGTGAACTGTACGTCATACTGCAGGCTTCCATCATCCTGATCCTGACTTATTTTCATTCTTGTTGTATCAGACTCCTGTACACCTGCATCCTCTAATGCGATCTTTTTTGCTTCCTCCTGCCCAATATCGGTACTGCTTCCCGATGTATTGTTCTGTACAGTACCGGCTCCCGAAACTCCGCATCCTGTCACTAAAACTGCCGTCATCATCACTGCTGCTCCAAGTATTTTTACTCTATTTCGTTTCATTTCTGTAATCTCCCTTCTTTTTCTTTGTTGTATTTACTATACCCACAAAAAATTAAAGTAAGATTAAAAAAGAAAAGTTTTTTTAATTTTCTTTTGAAGGCAGTGGAATCCTGCAGATAAACCGGCTTCCTTCTCCCAAAACACTTTCTGCCTCTATATCTCCTCCATGTTCTTTCGCGATCCATTTTACCATGGAAAGACCCAGGCCGGAATGACTGCCGTCGCTTCTTGCACTGTCTGCACGGAAAAATCGGTCCCATATGTGGGGAAGATCCTCTTTTGAAATCCCGATTCCATCATCCTTTACCTGAAGAACAGCTGCTCCTTCCTTTTGCTGCAGGGAAACTTCCGTATGACCGCCTCTTTTACCATAGGAAATGGAATTGGAAATTAAATTCACGAGAAGTCGTATATACAGGCTCTCATCCACGGCTGCGTATATCCCTTCCTCTATTGTTTCCGTAATCATAATTTCTTTTTCCCTGGCCAGGATGGTTTGTTCTTCTACTATCATCTCTGTTAACTCACTGATGTCCAGAAGTTCCTTTTGTATCACCTGTCTGCCCTGATCCGCCCTGGAAAGGAGCAAAAGCTGTGAGATCATGGATGATATTTCTTCCGCCTTTTTCTTTATCACCTCTGTCTGTCTCCTTTGCTCTTCAGAAAGAGCCGGATCCTGCAGGATTTCCTCACACTGCATCAGTATTACAGTCACCGGAGTGCGAAGTTCATGGGATACATCAGAGGTAAACTGTCTTTCTCTGTGAAAGGATTCCTCCAAATCTTCCAGCATATTGTCAAAAGTTGCTGCAAGATAATAGATCTCATCTTTTCCTTCCGGAAGACCTACCCGCATGGAAAGACTTCGTTCCCTTTGGATCTTCTGCACTGTCTCTGTCATCTTTTTTACCGGAAGAAACGCCCGGCGGATAAAGCGATAGCAGATAATGATCGTAATGGCTGCCAGCAGAGGAAGCAGGATCAGGGCAAAGCGCAGAGTGACCCGCATCGAATTTTCCGCCCGTGTAACGGAAGTAATTCCCCTGACGTAAACTTCTCCATATCCGTCCGCCCGGAAAGAAAGGTCAAACACATACCAGCTTTCATTTCTTCCTTTGATCGTCTGCAGCCCATCCGGCATAAAATCTGCCTGTGCGTCAAATCCTGCCGGAATCATTCCATAGAGAAATTCTCCGTCCTGTCCGTCATAGACAGACAGATAAACCCCTTCTTCCAGCGTATAAAAATCCGAATCTATTTTAAGATTTCCCTCACTTCCTTCGATATCCTCCAGACTTTCCTCTACCTGCTCCCTAAGTTTTGACTGAACGGAAGAAAGGATTTCCTGGTTACTCAAAGAAAACAGGATTGCCAGAGCCGCACAGGTCAAAAGGACCATAAAAGCTGCATAGAGCAGAGTAAGTTTTGTTTTTGCCGACCACCTTTTCATACATCATCCCTCAACACATATCCTGCTCCGCGTACTGTATGGATCAGTTTTTTCTCACTGCCCTCATCAATCTTACGCCGCAGATAGCGGATATAGACATCAATGACATTGGAACCGCCTGTAAAATCATAATTCCAGATATGCTGTTCCAGCTTGTCCCTTGACAGTACAATTCCCTGATTCTGCATCATATATCTTAAAAGGGTATATTCCCTGGCCGAAAGCGTAATCTCTCTTCCTCCTCTTGTCACTTTATGAGTATCCGTACACAAAACCAGATCTCCGACCATCAGGCAGTTTCCTTCTGCCTGCGCCGAAGGCTTCCTGAGCATAACCCGGATCCTTGCCAGCAGCTCTTCCACAGCAAAGGGTTTCACAAGATAATCATTGGCACCGGCATCCAGTCCGGCTACTCTGTCCTCAATACTGTCCTTTGCCGTCAGCAGAAGAACCGGAAGTGTCTTATCTTTTGCACGGATTTTTTTCAGAACAGAAAGACCGTCCAGCACCGGCATCATTATATCCAGTACAACCGCATCATATTCTGCTCCGCTCAAGTAGTCCAAAGCCTCCTGCCCGTCAAAACAGGAATCCACACTGTAATACTCTTCCTGAAGTCTCCTTTTCAACATCTGGTTCAGATTTTTTTCGTCTTCCGCAATGAGTATGCGCATTCTATTCCTCCATTCTTCTTTCCTGTTTGTGCCTGTTTTATTACTATTCACAGCCACCCCGCCTGTATGCGCACTCGTCGCGCTTACGCGCTTCAGTTCCGCCCCTTACGGGGCTAAGACTGCTTATATAGGTGGGGTGACTGCTTCACAGGTCTGAAACGGCTGTGAATACTAACTCTGTTTTCTATAAATTACCGCAGGAAAAAGGATCCGTCAAGCGGATCCTTTTTATCGGTACTTTTGTCCGGCCGTTCTATTCATCCGTTCCCATATAGAGATCGAATAGTTCCTCTCCCGCCTGTTTCCGGATGTTTTCATATACCGGCTGGCAGGCCTGTCTCATTTCCTGCCATGTCGTCTCATCGACAGATATGATTTCCATTCCTTCTTTCTCCAGCTGCTTCTGCCTTTCTCCCTGTCTTGTATCGGCAGATTCTCTGGCCTCTTCCTGGGCATTTTGGGCCGCCTGGCGGATGATCTCCTGCTGTTCCTCCTCTAATGTCTGGAAAAATTCGTCGCTGGAGATCAAAGTAATATAATCCGGGACTGCATTCGTCTGGATCAGATATTTCTGCTGCTCATAAAGTTTTGCGCTTACAATCAGCTCATAGGCATTCTCCTGTGCGTCGATCGTCCCCTGCTGAAGCCCGATATACACTTCACTGAAAGTCATCGGAGTCGGATTGGCTCCCATTGCTTTCCAGAACTGGAGATGATAAGTATTTTCCATGGTACGGATCTTCTGCCCTTTAAAACTTTCCATCCCTTCAAATGGTTCACTGCTGGTCATCACCCGGAAGCATTGATCCGCCATACCGAGGAGCTGATATCCTGCATTCTCATAAATTTCCTGAACAATTTCCTGAAAACGGGGATCATCAATGGTATCCCTCGCCTCCTCTATATCCTCAAATGCACAGGGAGTGTCGAAGACGCACAGTTCCGGCATAAAGCTGACCTGTGGCGCCGGAGACTGCACTACAAAAGGAATATCGCCGTCCTTACAGCTCTCCATCAGTTCCCGGTCTCCTCCAAGGGTACTTTGCGGATATACCTGGATTTCCATCTGTCCGTCACTTAAACGTTCCACTTCTTCAGCAAATGATTCAGCAAACACATGGGTAATGGTATCTTCCGTACTGCAGGTGGCAAGAGGCCACGCATAGCGCTGTTCTTTTCCGTCTGCAGCCTGCTTGTCTGTGGAAGCCATGCCGAATGCCGCTGTCCCGGCGCTTGCCGCCAGGAGAACTCCCACAATTGCTCCGCTCCATATTTTCTTCATCTTTCTTCTCCTCCTATAACAACGCAAGACTTAACTGCGGAATAAATGTGATCAGCAAAAGGGCGATCAGGAAATATCCGATCATGGGAAGCGCCCGTTTTGCAATCTGAACCACCGGTATATCTGTCAGCGAGCTTGCCACAAACAGATTCACCCCAATAGGCGGCGTTACAAATCCAATGGCAAGATTTACCACCATCATTACTCCAAAGTGGATCGGATCCACTCCCACTCCTGTCATGATAGGCAGAAGGATCGGCGTCAGGATCAGAATAGCCGGTGTAGTATCCATGATCATTCCCACCAGAAGGAGGAAAAGATTTACGACAATAAGGATCAGTATTTTATTAGAAAAATTCTCCAGTATCCAGCCACTGATCGTCTGAGGCACCTGCATTAAAGTAAGAACCCTGGAAAAAGCAATGGAGGCTGCAAGAATAAAAAGAATCGGCGCATATGTCCTCACTCCCTCAGCAAACACTGCGTACAAATCTCGGAAAGAAAGGGATTTATACAGAAACAGGCTGACAATCAGAGAATAAAATACAGAAATCACCGCTGCCTCTGTGGGAGATGCAACCCCGGAATAAATACAGCCCAGTATGATCACCGGAGAAAGTACTGCAAAGAAGCTGCTTTTAAACACTTTCCAAAGTCCCTGTGACCGCAGATGATCGATTTCCCCGTTGATCCTTTCTTTATCTTCCCCGTTCTTTTTACAGTAATAAACAGCATACACCATCAGCATAATCCCGATAAGTATGCCCGGAATGATCCCGGCAATAAAAATATCACTGACCGACACACCGGATGCCATTCCATACATAATAAAGGGAATGCTGGGAGGAATGATGACACCCAGGCTTCCTGCTACAGCAACCAGGGCTGTGCAAAATCTTTTATCATATCCTAAATTTACCAGCAAAGGAATGGTCATACTCCCTACTGCTGCAACTGTAGCAATCCCGGAACCGGAAATTGCCCCGTAAAACAGGCAGGTTACAACGACTGCGCAAGGCAGGCCTGCTGTCTTTTTGCCGATAAAGTAGGCAAAAAGATCAAAAAGCCGCTTGGAAATACCGCCTCTTGCCATGATGATACCGGACAGGATAAACATAGGAACCGCAAGAAGCGGAAAACTGTCCAGTCCTCCGAACATAGAGCGGATCACATAAGTGGCGCTTGCCGTAAATGACGGGTCAAATGCCCCTGGCAGTACGGACACAATCCCCAGTGAAACCGAAATGGGAATCGCGATCAGCAGACACACAAAAAACAAAATCAATACCACTGCAGATGACATTTAATCCTCCTCCTTTTCTTCTCTTTCCCCCAGAATGATCTGGAGCCGATACAGCCATTTCTGTATCAGGCGGATGACACACAGTACAAAACTGATCACTGTAAACGACTGGATGACATACATGGGGATTCCACAGGCGGGACTTAACTGTCCGCTCTCTATTCCCGACATGACATATTTCCATGCAAAGGGGATCAGATAAGAGAAAAATACAAGCTGTATGCTGTAACTGATCAGGCGGAAAATATGTACGCCTCTTCCCGGCAGCATATTCACTAACTGATCGATCTTCACTGACAGACTCTTCTTAATACAGTAGCTGGCACTTAAAAATCCGGAGCATATAAACAGAAATCTTGTTATTTCCTCTGACCAGGAAAGGGACGATGCAAATACATATCTTGCAGTAATCTGTATCCCCATAACAACGACCATAATCCCCAGCATAATGAGAAGCAGGGCTTCTTCCATGTGCTCTTCCGATCTTTTTTAAAGTTTCATTTGGGCTACCTCCCTCTCCGTTTTATTCCTTTTTCTTTTCTAATTCATATATTTTATCTATACTTTTTTCTAAAAAAAGGATGTGGATACTGCACACATTTACAGTATTCACACCCTTCTTTTTTCGTCCAACGCTTTATTTGCTAAGGGCACTCTTACCGAAAATCTTCTTATACTGTACAGCCAGATAAGCCATCATAAGAATTGCGATCACTGCTGCCGCAAGAAGCAGTCCCATCATTGTATATACGGCTGACGCCTCCCCGATGGATTTTGTCATTGCGGACACGATATATGGAAGGAAGCAGCTTGCAAGTCCCATCCATGTATAGTAGATACCTGTATTCCTTCCTTTTGGTCCCGGGCACATTTCCTGGCGGACTCCCAGCCCTGTCTGAAGGGCGCCGCCTGCTGCGAAGAATCCCAGAAGGGCAATTGCCACATAGATTACCGCCACATTGCTTACAAGGAGCACAATGCCAAGTGCAACTGCTGTGAATACAGAGTCGATCAGTACAACCTTAAGAGGATTCCACTGAAGCTTACCCATCATGACCGCCCAGAATATAACAGCAATGACAGAACCAGCTGTATATATGGATGTCATGCCTGCTGCCTGTGCTTCTGTCAGACCGCAGTTGCTCATACCAAATGCCTTTGTATACTGCTGTGCGCCATACATAATAAACATACACAGGAAACCATAGAACATGGTAATAAAGTTTACAAGTCCGTTTGGCTTCACAAGCATTTTTGCCTTTGCTGCTTCAATTTCCGCCTGCGCTGCATTTTCTGTCTTTCCATCTGCCGTCTTAACTGTTTCTTTCATCTGATCGTCATAGGCAAACGGCGCAATCACTGCAAGCACTACTGCAATGATCGACATGACAAGCGGAATCCAGATATTGATCTGCCAGTTTCCTGCTGCAGAAAACTGAACTGCCAGAAGCGGGTAAATGATACCGGACAAAGATACGAAAAATTTAATTCCGATAAGAGCAGATCCGGCATATCTTTGCTGAACGGATTCCTGCGCTGCCGGATAGAGGGATGCATCCCAGAATCCTGAAGTTGCCACACCTGCCAGGAAAGCGCTCACACATGCCACCATGAAGTTAGAAGTGAACAAAAGTCCTGCAAAACAGATGATATAGAGGATTCCACCTGCGATTGCCATTTTCTTCCGCCCGATCCGGTCGGAAAATTCTCCTCCAAGCCACACGGTCAGCATTTTTCCAAAGCCTGTTGCCGTAATTGCCAAAGACACGGCTGCCGCGCCTTCTACAGCGTCTGTGTATCCCCACTGGGTATAAAAGTTCACCTGGTTCTGTGACAATATGATTGCCTGAATACCATGAGTGAAGTATGCCATGTACACCATTGCCAGTGATAAAATATACTTTTTCGCTTTCATGACCTTTCTCCTCTTCCTATTTTGCCTGTTCTGCCTGGAATTTCTGATACTCTTCCAGCGGCATCTTCTTTCCTACGAACAATTCATAATTGACAGCTCCCTGCTGAAGCAGCATTCCCTTTCCGCCGATGGCCTTACAGCCTGCCTCCTCTGCTTCAAGGATCATTTTTGTTTTTTCCGGATTATAAACCGTATCAGCTACTACAAGATCCTTGCGGTACCAGGACTTGTCGATCAGTGTCACATCGTCATGAGGCTTCATACCCATTGTTGTGGCATTGATTACGATATCGCAGTTTGCAACTGTTTCTTTCAGTTTTTCCTGATCTTCCAGGTCCTCTACTGTCACAACACATTCCGGACATTTCTCTGCCAGTTTTGCTTTTGTTCCTTCTGCTCTTTCAAAAAACTCATCTTTCACATTAAAAATATGTACTTCTTTTGCACCGTCCAAAGCAAGCTGCACCTGGATCGCTGTTGCGGCTCCGCCCGCTCCCAGTACAATTGTCTTTTTACCTTTTACGTCCACTCCATTGACTTCCAGATTCTTTACAAATCCCACGCCGTCTGTAATATGTCCGGTGATAACGCCGTCATCATTGACAAAGGTGTTGCAGGCTCCGATGATCTCTGCAGCCGGGGACAGTTTGTCCACCAGCTTGGCAGCGATATTTTTGCAGGGCATCGTAAAGTTTCCGCCCCTCATTTTCAAAAGCCTTATTGTCTCAAATACTTTCGGCATCTGTTCCACATTTACATCAAACGCCAGATATGCATAGTCCAGGCCATCGTGCTGAAAACTGAAATTATACATTGCCGGTGATCCCGAATGTCCTACCGGGCTCCCGAATAACGCCATTAAACCTGTATGTCCTGAAATTCTTTTTTCCATTTTTCCTTCCTCCCGACTTGTTCTATTTGATACAGACTTTTCTTAAATCTGCATTGCCGCCGCATAGGCTTCTTTTGTAGCATCCAATGCTCTTCTTGCTCTTGTTGCGTCTCCGACTACATATACTTCCTGACCAAGTTCTTCTAACTGTTCTGCAAACGGATTGTAATTCTTAAATCCCATGGAAAGGACGACAGAATCAAATCCTCTCACTTCATGTCTGCTTCCGTCCGGAGACTCATACTCTACACCGTCGTCAAAGAATTTGCATACTTTCGCACCTGTAATTTCTTTGATTCCGTAATTCTTAAAGTCTTCCATCAGAAATACTCTGTGTTCATGGATCACGTCCGCACCTACTGTATCGCGGTATTCGATAACGGTCACATCATGCTGCTGCTCTCCCAAAAAGGCTGCTGTCTCACATCCTACCATACCGCCGCCTACAACAAGGACTTTTTTGCCGGCCGCCCTCTTACCGTCCAGAAGATCAGAACCGTGAATAATAGCAGGATTTTCAATGCCCTCGATAGGGAGGATCAGTGTTCTTGATCCGGTAGATACGATCACTGCATCCGGTTTTTCTGCTTTTACCATCTCAAGGTCAACCGTTGTATTCATATGAATTTTCACGCCTGCTTTTTCGCATCTTACGATATAACTGCGGATCATATTTGTAATATCGCCTTTTCCCGGCGGATAAGCTGCAAGCCGCATATTTCCGCCCAGTTTATCTGTTCTTTCATAAAGAGAAACATCATGCCCTCTTTCTGCTGCGACAAAAGCTGCACACATACCGGCGACACCGCCTCCGATCACCATAACTTTTTTGGATTTTTCTGCTTTCGGATATCCCTGCGCCTCATGTCCCAGGAATGGATTCACCAGACAGCAGATCGGCTCGCCTTTATACATATTTGCAACACAGCCCTGCAGACAGGCGATGCACGGAACCAGATCTTCCAGATTGTCATTCATTGCTTTTTCCGGCATATGAGGATCTGCAAGGGACTGACGGCCAAATGCCACAAGGTCAGCGCGTCCTTCCCGAAGAAGAAGCTCTGCATAATAAGGCTCTGTATAACGTCCTACTGTAATGACCGGAATAGAAACTGCCCGTTTGATCTCCGTAACAAGATCTGCGGAAAATCCGGCATGTACGGCAGTTGGCGCCCACATATATTCATCTTTGATATGTACAGCACGGGATACGTGGAGGCCTTCTACGCCGCAGTCTTCCAGATAAGCGGCAATAGCAGCGCTGTCATGTACATCATCTCCGCCTTCCACCTCATCGGAACTGTTAATACGGGCAAGGATCGCAACCTTTCCTCCCACTCTTCTTTTGACCTCTTCCACAATGAGGCGCGGAAAACGCATTCTGTTCTCAAAGTTTCCGCCAAACTCATCTACACGTTTATTTGTCCGCGGGGAAATAAAGGAATTTACCAGGTAACCATGAGCCATATGAATCTCTACAGCGTCTGCTCCTGCTTTCATGGCACGCTCCGCTGCATCTCCATAACCTTTTACCAGTTCATAGACCTTTTCTGTCGGTACTTCTACCGGCGTGTCTTTCCCATATACAGAAGGAATGGCGGAAGCTGCTTCAATTGGAGCTCCTGCGTTCTTTGCATTTCCCTCAGGCCCTGCATTCTGCAGCTGAATGGAAACCTTAGCTCCCTCTGCATGACAGGCATCGGTAATCTTTTTCAGACTCTCAATGCTGCTGTCATCGTAAAGACAGGGCTTTTTCGGTCCTCCCTTTGCGCCGTGATGGACAACAGTTGCCTCAATTGTGATCAATCCGAACTGTCCTTTTGCCCGCTCCGCATAGTAGGCAACAGACTGATCGCTCCATGTTCCATCCGGATTTGCAAAGTTATTTCCCATAGGAGGGACAACAAAACGGTTTTTTACTGTCATAGGTCCGATCTGAATCGGGGAAAACATTGTCTTAAATCTCATCTTTATTTCCTCACTTTTTCTATTTGTTTTTCTCAATTTAAAGTTTTACAGGGCTTCTTAGTCTTCCACCATTTCCGGCCATGCCTCTTTCAATACTTTTTCAGTATTATCGTATGTATAGGCAGCAGCTTCTTTCAGGCCTCTTCCAAGGATTTCATCGGAAATAACTTCCACTCCGATCACCTTCGGATCAATTCCTGCCTCTTTGATCATTTTTACAAATCCTGCTGTGTCCTTAGCACCTGTTCCCGGAGCAAGACGGTCATGCATGGATTCATCCCTTAAAATCGAAGCAGCGTATGGTCTTTCGTATGCATCATTGATCTGGATGGAGATTACCCTTTCAGCCTGCTCTTTTGTCAGAATATCGTACGGCTGGTCTGCTCTTACCCAATGCCATGTATCCAGAATAATGTAGGCATTTTCGGCTCCGGAAGCTTTTACAACTGCCCATGCCTTTTCCAGATTCGGGATACCGCTGTACGGCATCGGCTCTACACCGATAATTCTTTTTCCTGCTCTGTGGCAAAGTTCTTTCAGTTTCTGTGCGGTATGCTCTACAGAATAGTTCTCCATCAGACCACAGTTAATATGGTTTACTCCAAACAGATCGCACATATGGAAGCACATCTGCTCTTTATATTTCTGCTCATAGGAACGGTTGTCCTCTGCCCACTGTACGATGTATTCTACTTCTGTCACTTTCATTCCGTGTTTGTCAAGGATTGCCAGAATATCCTCATCATAAAGTCCTTCGTTCAGTGCATCCACATATGTCTCTGCACGCAGGCCGATCCCCTCATATCCTGCCTCTTTTGCTGCAATAACACGATCCTCAAATTTGCACTGATCTCCCAGGGTCCATGAGCTGACTGTGATTGGATTTTTCTTTGACATAGTTTCTTCTCCTTCCATTGTTAAAATTGAACATTTTCCTTCTTTTTTTCTGTTCAATCTTGTGATATTTGCTATGGTTTAATTATATGCTATTGTTAAATAAAAAACAAATTCGTAATATAATGCAAATTCATAGAATTTGTTTATAGTTTATGCTAAAATAAAAAATCAACAAAGGAGGGTCGCCAATGAATCTATACCATTTACGCTATTTTGTAACACTGGCCCATCTGGAGCATTATACAAAAGCTGCTGAACTCCTCTCCATTACACAGCCAAGCCTAAGCCATGCCATCTCTTCTCTGGAAAAGGAACTGGGGGTCCGTCTCTTTGAAAAGGAAGGCAGAAATGTCGTTCTTACCAAATGCGGGCGTGCTTTTCTGGAAGATGTGGAGCAGTCCCTGGCGCTTTTGGACTCCAGCGTCAACAAACTGCAGCTGACCGGCAGCGGGGAAGGTCAGATCGATGTGGCGGTGCTGAGGGTATTAAGCACAGACCTCGTTCCCCGGCTCGTACGCGGATATCTGGATCAGCATCCCGGTCGGAATATTGATTTCCGTTTTCACAATTCCACCGGGCTTACCCCGGACATGATCGAAGGTCTGAAGACCCGGAAATATGATATTGCCTTTTGTTCCAAAATGGGAAATGAACCTTCCATCGAGTTTATCCCGGTGGCAAAGCAGGATCTGGTACTGATCGTGCCGAACCAGCATCCTCTAAGTACCAGAAATGAAATTGATCTTGCAGACACACTGCCTTATCCTCATGTTGGGTTTTCAAAAAGAAGCGGCATAAGGCCTACCATTGATAAACTTTTCCTTGAATGCGGCGGAATGCCGCAGATGGCATATGAAGTGGAAGAAGATCAGGCCGTGGCCGGACTGGTTGCCGCCGGATTTGGTATTGCAGTTGTGCCGCACATGCCTATTCTGGCTTATATGCCTGTACAGATCATCCGGATTGCCCGCCCTACCTGGGAGCGTATTTTCTATATGTGCACACTGAAGGATGTGTATCAGGCGCCGGTCATCAATGAGTTTAAAAGGTATGTACGACAAAAGGCCAAAATATTGCTAAAAACTTAACAGGGGACGTAACAAAGTTTAAAAGTGTTACGTGTCAAATTAACATTCCATAGAAAAATCAGCGTATCGCTACGTGATACGCTGATTTTTCTTACTTTTTATGCATGTTTCTGTACACTTTTTTCTTTCTTCGTTAAACTTTTTGCATTCGTGATGTCAACATCAATCCCAGGATTTTGCAGTATGCTCTGCTTTTCCTTTCCGCATCATCAGGTCATATACTGCCTCTTTTGCATTTTTCCCTTCAAAGAGGATCGCATTGACCTGCTCAATAATGGGCATGTCCACTTCGTATTTTTTGCCGAGAGCTACAGCTGCTTTGGTAGAATACACTCCTTCTACCACCATTTTCACCTCGTCCATTGCTTCCTGCATAGTCTTGCCCTGTCCGATCAGATAACCGGCTTTACGATTACGGCTGTGAACACTGGCGCATGTTACAATAAGATCACCGATTCCGGTCAGTCCCATAAAACTTTCTTTTGTGCCGCCCATCTTCACGCCCAGCTTTGCAATTTCATGGATTCCTCTTGTAATAAGAGCTGCCTTTGTATTATCTCCATAACCAAGGCCGTCAGCCATGCCTGCCGCCAGCGCAATGACATTTTTCAGGGATCCTCCAAGCTCAATTCCCAGGATATCCGGGCTTGTATACACACGGAAGACCTCATTCATAAACATCTTCTGCAGGTATTCCGCGGTAGCCTTTGTCTTGGCGCCAACCACAACACTTGTAGGAAGCTGTCTTCCCACTTCCTCTGCATGACTTGGACCGGACAGCACTGCCACATCCGCCTGCGGGATCTCCTCCTCAATCTGGTCGGACAGTGTCATAAGGGTGGCCTCTTCAATTCCCTTTGCCACATTAACGAGTATCTGCCCATCTGCCACATAAGGAGCCATTGTTCTTGCAGTGCTTCTCGTAAATGGAGAGGGAACTGCCAGAACCACAAAATCTTTTCCGACTACAGTTTCTTCTACATTTGTGGTAAACTTCATATCCTCCGGAAGCCTTACGCCCGGAAGCTTGCTTTTGTGCTCCCGCTCTTTTGAAAGCATTTCCACCTCGTCTGCATTGATGGACCACACAGTCACATCATGCCCGTTTTTGTGAAGGAGAAGTGAGAGAGCTGTTCCCCAGCTTCCCGCTCCCATAATCCCTACTTTTGCCATATTATTCCTCCTCTCTATGCATATCCGCAAATTATCCTGCGGAAATTTACCTTCCACCGAAGCTTAATTTATTCTCAGTACCTTCTCTGAGCCTTTGTATGTTGGATCTGTGTTTAAAAAATGCTGAAATCACAACCAGTGCGGCAAGAATGTAGATCTCATACAGATAACTGCCTTGCACACCGAATCCCCCCATCTGTCCATATACAACAACACAGAGGAAATATATGATCACCACTGCCAGAGACCCTACAGATACATATTTTGTCCCTGCGACCATGCCCACAAACACCGCAAGACAGATCAGCATGATCCAGATATTCCAGCTGGTAATAATGATCCCTGCAGTAACGGCAATTCCCTTTCCTCCCTTAAACTTCATATAAAAAGGATAGTTATGCCCAAGCACTGCTCCGATCCCTGCGTACATGGACAGCACAGGGAGAATATCACCGTGGCTTCCGCCGTAGATCAGCCGTACCACCAGCACCGCAAATACGCACTTAAGGCAGTCGCCCAGCAGGGTAATAAGCCCCGCCTTTTTTCCCATTGTCCTTAATGCATTGGTGGTCCCGGCATTCCCGCTTCCTTTTGTGCGGATATCAATATGTTTTGTTTTTCCGTACAAATATCCGGTCTGGAACAATCCAAACACATATCCGATCAACAAACAAATGATTCGTTCCATTTCCTACTGCTCCTTTTCCTTTCGCTGACGAATGAAAAATCTTAAAGAAGTTCCTTTAAACCCAAAGGCCTCCCGTATTTTATTTTCCAAATATCGTGTATATGAAAAATGCATCAGCTCTTTATCATTCACAAAAATTACGAAAGTCGGCGGCTTCACCGATACCTGGGTAATATAGTAAAGCTTCAGCCGTTTTCCCTTGTCTGACGGCGGCTGCTGCATAGCAACTGCCTCCATCATGATCTCATTGAGCACTCCTGTAGCCACGCGGAGTGTCTGGTTCTGAATGACCATATCAATCTTTTCAAACAGTTTCGGCAGCCTCTGCCCGGTCAGTGCAGATACATACATAATCTCCGCATAGGGCATAAAGGAAAGAATCTGACGCACACGGCTTTCATATTCTCTCATCGTCTTGTCGTTCTTTTCAATGGCATCCCACTTGTTGACCACAATGATGATCCCTTTTCCTCTTTCGTGAGCAATTCCCGCGATTTTGGCATCCTGCTCCGTCACACCCTCTGCAGCGTCAATGACAACAAGAACCACATCTGCTCTCTCCACAGCAGTTACCGTACGGATGATACTGTAACGCTCCAGTTCTTCTTTAATCTTGTTCTTTCTCCGGAGCCCTGCAGTATCAATAAACACATATTCTTTGCCGTCGTGAACCACCTCTGTATCAATGGCATCCCTGGTAGTTCCCGCTATATCAGACACGATCACTCTCTGCTCGCCCAGCAGGCGGTTGATGATCGAGGATTTCCCTACATTGGGCTTCCCTACAATGGCTACTCTCGGACGCTCGTCCTCCTCTTCCTCTGCAGAATGTTCCGGAAAATGAGCGATCACCGCATCCAGCATATCTCCAAGTCCCAGCTTGGAGGAAGCGGATATAGGCATGGGATCTCCGATTCCAAGATTATAAAATTCATAGACATCTACTGCAAATTTATCAAAATTATCTACTTTATTTACCACTAACACAACTGGCTTCCCGGAACGCCGGAGCATGTCTGCAACCTTTGCATCCGCGTCGATCAGCCCCTGTCGTACATCGGTCAGGAAAATGATAACGTCTGCCGTATCAATGGCAATCTGCGCCTGCTCCCTCATCTGCGAAAGGATAATATCTTTACTCTCCGGTTCAATTCCACCGGTATCGATCAGTGTAAATTCTCTGTCAAGCCAGGACACTTCTGCATAAATACGATCCCGCGTTACACCTGGCGTATCTTTTACAATGGAGATCATCTCTCCTGCAAGTACATTAAAAAGGGTGGATTTTCCAACGTTTGGCCTTCCTACAATGGCCACCACCGGTTTACTCATGGTCTTCCTCCTATCTTTCTTTCAAAACGGCCTCAATAAAATTCTGCCCGCTTGATTTTACAATATCTATGTCAGATTGTAAAGCTTCTTTCAAATCCTCCAAAGTCATGTCATCCAAAAATACCTCTTCTCCGCTCCGAAACATACTGCATGGAAGAAGAAGAACATTTCCCAGCTCTTTTCCCTTAAGCTGTGCTGCAAGATCTGTCCCTGTGATCAGGCCGGCCACGGTAATCTTCTCCCCGAAAAAGTCGTTTCTGATCTCATAGACATGGATCTTTGTCCCGGAATACTTCCCTTCGATCCGATCCGCCATAGCTCTGATAAAAGGAAATGCAAGCTTTCCGGTGGCAATAGACACTTCTCTTGGCTTCTCATCGCCCGGAAGCTCCGCAAACGCCTCCTGAAATTCATTTTCAAGAAGCCTTAACATGCCCACTCCATTTTCCAGCTGCAGGTATCCGTCGTATCTTTCCTCTTCCGGAAGTTCCTGCCCTGCCAGCAGATACCATTCATCTCCTGCATGGATAAAGTGGATCCCCCACTTCTCATATAACTTTTTCTGCCAGCGGTGTATCACTTCCAGTACCTTGATGGCGTCCTCTTTGCCAAAAGGCTCCAATGGATACAGCCCGTCCCGGAATTTTGTAAGTCCCACCGGAACAACTGACACGCTCTGAAGATAGGGAAGATACTCTGACAGATCACGGATACTTCTCTCCAGCTCTTCTCCGTCGTTGACGCCCTTACACAGAACAATCTGTCCGTTCATACAGATCTGACCTTCATACAGACGCTTTACCTTCTCAAGGGCCTCTCCCGCGAAACGGTTGTGCAGCATTTCGCAGCGAAGAACCGGATTTGTCGTATGAAAGGAAATATTAATCGGTTCCAAATGGTACCGGATGATCCGGTCAATGTCATGATCGCTCATATTGGTAAGCGTAATATAATTTCCCTGCAGGAAAGAAAGGCGCGAGTCGTCATCCTTGAAATAGAGAGTATCTCTCATGCCTTCCGGCATTTGATCAATAAAACAGAAAATGCACTTGTTTCGACAGGAACGATACTCATCCATCAGACCTTTTCCAAAATCAATCCCCAAATCCTCTTCATATTCTTTTTCTATTTCAAGTTCCCACTCTTCGCCATTTCTTTTTTCGATCAGAAGCGTCAGCTCCTCATCGTTAACAAAAAAATGGTAATCAAATACGTCTTCAATTTCCTGACTATTGATAGACAGTAGAAAATCTCCCGGTTCGACACCAAGCTCTTCTGCAATACTGCCCGGCTTTACGTCTTTTATTTCATGCTTATGGCTCATAGAATAAACTCCTATTATTAAATTATCAGCGAAATAAGTATAACATATTCTTCCCGATTTAGTTGACCTTTTTATAGGAAAAATGATATAAATAATAAAGAAAAGAAAAAATATAATACACAGGAGGCACTTATGCCAAATTTAGAACTCTTGGAACAGGCTCTGCCTGTCGCCCCTTTAAAGATTGCCGCTCTGGAAAGCTGCAGAGAAATGGGGCAAAAAGTAAATGATTACATCGTACAGTTTCGTCGGGAAACACTGAAGGAAGACTTAAATTCTCCTTTGTTTTCCAACTATCAGACGGACAACTATCTTATAGAATGTCATTGCCCCCGCTTCGGAAGCGGAGAGGCAAAGGGGCTTCTCAAGGAATCTGTCCGCGGAAAAGATCTCTTCATTATGGTCGATGTCTGCAATTACAGCCTGACCTACAGTGTAAATGGACATCTCAACCACATGTCCCCGGACGATCATTACCAGGATTTGAAGCGTATTATCTCTGCGGCCAATGGAAAAGCACACCGCATCAATGTCATGATGCCTTTCCTCTATGAGAGCCGGCAGCATAAACGTACAAAACGTGAGTCCCTGGACTGCGCACTTGCCCTGGAAGAACTGGTAGATATGGGCGTTTCCAATATCCTCACCTTTGACGCCCACGATCCGCGGGTGCAAAATGCGATCCCTCTTCTGGGATTTGACAACTTCAATCCTCCATATCAGTTCATGAAGGCACTGCTTCGTGCCGAACCGGATCTGCAGGTAGACAAAGAACATCTGATGATCGTAAGCCCCGATGAAGGAGCAATGCACCGGGCAGTCTACTTCTCCAATGTCCTTGGAGTAGATATGGGAATGTTCTACAAACGCCGTGATTACTCTACTATTGTAAATGGAAAGAATCCAATCGTAGCCCATGAATTTCTCGGATCTGATGTAAAAGACAAAAATCTGATCATTGTGGATGATATGATCTCTTCCGGAGAAAGTATGCTGGATGTGGCAAAACAGCTGAAAGACCGCGGAGCCGGACGAGTATTTGTCTGCACTACCTTTGGTCTTTTCACAAATGGACTGTCTGCCTTTGATGAATACTATGAAAAAGGCTATATCGACCGCGTGATCACTACAAACCTGACGTATCTGCCGCCTGCGGCTCTGGACAAGCCATATTTTGTAACAGCCGATATGAGCAAATTTATTGCTCTTATCATTGAATCCCTGAATCATGATATTTCCATTGGCTCTGTTCTGGATCCTACACAGAAAATCCATGTTCTTCTTGAAAAGCATCGGGCTGCTCTTGCCGCTGGAATAAAATAACGATATGAAATAAGAAAGACTTCCATGATCTGCCGTAAATCGTTGGAAGTCTTTCTTGTTTTTATCATATAAAATATGTTCTATTTATTAAAATCTGTATAGACGCCTCCGCTTTCCATATGTATCCCTCTTGCCTCTGCCATTTCCGATACAGTTACCAGCTGATAGCCTGCATCCACTAGTTTAGGGATCAAAGTAAGCGCTGCATCTACACTGGAACCATGTATATCATGAAGGAGAACAATGTCACCGTCATCTGCAGTCTGAAGCACATTATTGACCACTGCATTCGCATCCTTCGTTTTCCAGTCCAGCGTGTCAATATTCCACAGGATCATAGGCATTCCCACATTTTTCTTCAGCGCATCATTGATCGCCCCATAAGGCGGACGCATCACTGTCGCTGTCTGCCCGCATGCCTTCTCGATCAGATTATTCGTATCACCGATCTGTGCGCGCATATCTGCATCGTTTAATTTAGGCAGTTCCGGGTGATTATAGGAATGATTGCCCAGCTCGCAGCCTGCCTCTACCATTTTGGAAATGACGTCTTCATGGCCGGGAATATTGATTCCCTGCATAAAAAACGTGGCGTGGGCATTATATTTTTCCAAAGCAGCAATCAACTCTGCCGTCCGATCTCCCGGTCCATCATCAAATGTAAGAGCCATCATGGGCTGCTCAGGGTCAATCTTACTTTTTTTAGACTCCAGCGCCCCCTCTTCATCAAAGACACATACAGATGAGCCGATCCTTTGCTTTCCTGTTGCCATCTCACCTTCCTGGTTGAAATAGTAGGTCTTCTCATCCAGTTCCATCCACCCTAGTGCTGCTTTTCCATCTGAAAGAAGATACGCTTTGCTCTCACCCTTCTTTTTCCACTGATCTTTCTGCATGATACCTTTTTCATCAAAGAAATAGTAACTTGCTCCGATCTGCTTCCATCCGCTGACTTTCCGGCCATCTTCTCCAAAATAGTAAGTTCTTTCCTTTACTGTAACAAAATCATTTTCCACATAAGTACCATCCCAGCGCCGGAACTTCTCTTTGTCCCATTCGCCTACTTTATTCAGAACAGTGAGATCTCCGTCCGTCAGCTTTATGGTTACCTTCCCTTTCCACTTCTTGGCAAGCTGCTGCTCTATCTCTTTGGAAAGCTGTAACTGGATCGGAAATTTTCCTTCCTTTGTCCCGTCTGCTTTGCAGGCAATCTCATAGCCTTTCCCCTGCTTCAGATCCTGCATCAGATCCCAGACTGTATATCCACTTTTTTTGTCCAGTTTCTTTTTATGCATCTTTTTTTCTTTCGCCTCACTGGACACTTTTGTCTGAAACGCCGGCATTTCTTCGCCCTGCTTTATTGAAACTGACTTCGCTTCTACTGTGATCAATATATTTCTACTCTTTAGAGCTGCTACCGTAGTCTGAAAAGCAATGATAAGCAGGATAAGCAAAATAAATGCCCCAATTACTCGTTTAACTGTCTTCTCCCGTTTTAACCTCTGTTTTCTGTCCCGCACAGAATGAGCGGATTCTCTTTGCTTTATCATATGTACCTCATTTCACCGGAGTTTTTCCGCTTCTGTCATCATTTTTCAGATATCTGCCTTATAATTATATTACTTTGATATCTGATACCTTATTTAGAATAACATTGCCCTACTT
>NZ_JAYAZJ010000033.1:0-12288 GCF_037273965.1 Claveliimonas sp.
CAGGAGCGCTGCAGCTTCTGGAAAAGAAGGGATATCTATACCGTGAACCAGTGAAGGAAGACGCCAGGCTGAAACGAATCGTGCCGACAGAAAAGGCCCTTCAGCTGCGATCAAAGCTTCTTAAGAATATCAGAAGGAGGGAAGCACAGATCAGAGAGGGGATTCCGGCCGATGATATGGAAGTTTTTATCCGGGTTCTGAAGCAGATATCCGAAAACCTTTCTTCGGGGGAAAGGGCGAAAGAAAACGATATGATATATAGAAAGGAAGAGTCAGATGAATAGGAAATTACTGAAATCTGTGCGGGAATATAAGAAACAGTCATTTATCACTCCGGTTCTGGTGGCGCTGGAAGTTCTGATGGAAGTTCTGATTCCGCTTTTAATGGCTAACATCATCGACATTGGAATTATGGAAGGAAACATGCCATACATTATCAAAATGGGGATTCTTCTTGTTGTGATGGCAATGCTGGCTTTGCTGTTCGGAGCGTTGGCAGGGAAAATGGGGGCAATTGCATCCGCGGGATATGCAAAAAACTTGCGTCACGATATTTTTTATAAAATCCAGGAGTTTTCCTTCGGAAATATTGATCATTTTTCAACCTCAAGTCTCGTGACCAGACTGACGACAGATATTACAAATGTGCAGATGGCATATATGTTTACAATCCGTCTTTTGGCCAGAGCACCGATCATGGTTGTTTTGTCGTGGATCATGACTGCGACCATTAATCTGAAGATTGCATTTTGTCTACTTGTTACAATACCGGTCCTTGGAGGAGTTTTGATTTTTATCGCAAAAAAAGCGCATCCTCATTTTATTCAGGTGTTTGATGAGTATGATGTGCTGAATAATACCGTGCAGGAAAATGTAAACGCTGCAAGGGTCGTGAAAGCTTATGTAAGAGAAGAACACGAAAATGAGAAGTTCCATAAAATTTCCCTCAAGGTATTTGACCTGTTTACAAAGGCGGAGAAGATTGTCGCATGGAACTCTCCGGTTATGCAGTTTGTTATGTATACGGTTGTTCTGCTGCTTGTTTTAATTGGAGGAGAAAATATTGTAACCGGAAATATGCAGACAGGAGAGCTGACGAGTATCATGGTATATGCCATGCAGATCCTGATGTCGCTTATGATGGTATCCTTTGTATTCGTTATGATCATGATTGCGGAGGCATCTTCGGATCGTATCAAAGAGGTATTGGAAGAAGTTCCGGAAATGCGGGATAAAGAAGATGCTCTGACAACTGTGGAAAATGGAGATATCGACTTCGAACATGTGAATTTCAGTTATGCCGGTGAGGATGGAAATTTATCTTTGAAGGATGTTAACCTGCATATTAAGAGCGGGCAGATCGTCGGCATCATCGGCGGTACCGGAAGCGCGAAGTCTACTCTGGTGCAGCTGATTCCCAGACTTTATGATGTGACGAGTGGTTGTGTGAAAGTGGGCGGACAGGATGTGCGCCGATATAATCTGGAGAAACTCCGTGATCAGGTATCCATGGTGCTCCAGAAAAATGTGCTTTTTACAGGAAGTATTTATGAAAATATCAGGTGGGGCGATGAAAATGCCAGTGATGAAGAAGTACAGAGAGTTTGCAGGCTGGCACAGGCAGATGGCTTTATCAATGAATTTCCGGCTAAATACAATACAATGATCGTGGAGGGCGGAAATAACGTTTCCGGAGGACAGAAGCAGAGACTTTGTATTGCAAGAGCTCTTTTGAAAAAACCGAAGATCCTGATCCTGGATGACTCTACCAGTGCGGTTGATACAAGGACAGACGCATTGATCCGCCAGGCATTCAGGGAGGAAATTCCGGATACTACCAAAATTATTATTGCACAGAGAATCTCTTCTGTGGAAGATGCGGATGTGATCATTGTTATGGATAATGGAGAGATCAATGGTATCGGAACATCAGAAGAATTGCTGAAGAACAATGCGATTTACAGAGAAGTATACGAATCACAGGTGAAAGGAGGAGAGGAAAATGAGTAATAGAGGCGGAAAACCGACGGTGACCAAAAATACATTAAAAACAGCAAAAAGACTTCTCGGCTATGTGACGAGTACGTATAAAGTACAGTTTGTACTGGTGCTGATCTGTATTTTGATCAGCTCTATTGCCAGCATTTCCGTATCCCTGTCACTGAAATTTTTGCTGGATGATTACATTATCCCGTTGATAGGAAATCAAAATCCTGATTTTACGGAGCTGTATACAGCTCTTGGCATACTGGCCACGATTTTTGCCTTTGGCGTACTGGCTTCCTTCCTGTATACAAGGCTGATGGTTGTCATAGGGCAGGGCGTGCTGAAACGAGTGAGAGACGAGATGTTTGAGCATATGCAGACATTGCCGATCCGATATTTTGATCAGAATACAAACGGATCTATCATGAGTCTTTATACAAATGATACGGATACTCTGCGCCAGATGATCAATCAGTCGATTCCACAGGTTCTGATGTCGGCGCTTATGATCGTTGTTACATTTATTGCTATGCTGGTATTGAGTCCGATTCTGACAATTCTGGCGGTTATTATTATTGTACTGATGATTGCCGTTTCCAATAAGATCGGAGGAAACAGCGGAAAGTATTTTATCCGGCAGCAGCTGGATCTTGCCAACATTACCGGATTTGTGGAAGAACGCATGAATGGACAGCGTGTAGTAAAAGTGTTTAATCATGAGAAAAAATCAGAAGAAGAATTTGATGTTTTAAATGAGAAGTTGTTTGAGAGCGCATCCAATGCACATACCTTTGCCAGTATCATGGGGCCGATCATCGGAAATATCGGAAATCTTCAGTTTGTGCTGACAGCGGTGCTGGGAGGTTTCCTTTCCATTATGGGAATCGGAAATATTACACTGGGCGTGATGGCTTCCTATCTGCAGTTCACAAAGAGTTTTACACAGCCTTTCATGCAGGTGGCACAGCAGTTCAACTCTATTATCATGGCGCTGGCAGGAGCAGAGCGTATCTTTAATATGATGGATGAGGAGCCGGAGGTTGATGAAGGATATGTAACTTTAGTCAATGCAAGAAAGAACGAAGACGGCACCATCGAAGAGTGCGAAGAGCGTACCGGAATGTGGGCGTGGAAACATCCCCATCAGGCAGATGGAACCGTTACTTATACGGAATTGAAGGGTGATGTAAGGTTCTTTGATATGTCCTTTGGATATGAGCCGGATCACATGGTTCTTCATGATCTGACCCTTTATGCGAAACCGGGACAGAAGCTTGCGTTCGTAGGTTCAACCGGCGCAGGAAAAACAACGATCACTAACCTGATCAACCGTTTTTACGATGTACAGGATGGAAAGATCCGGTACGACGGCATTAATATTAATAAGATCAAAAAAGCCGACCTGCGTCATTCCCTTGGAATCGTACTCCAGGATACCCATCTGTTCACCGGAACAATTATGGAGAATATCCGTTACGGAAAGCTGGATGCTACAGACGAAGAAGTATACAACGCTGCAAAACTGGCCCATGCAGATCAGTTTATCAAAATGCTTCCTCAAGGATATGATACTATGCTTACCAGCGACGGCGAAGAACTGTCACAGGGACAAAGACAGCTTCTGGCAATTGCCCGGGCGGCAATTGCAGATCCTCCGGTATTGATCCTGGATGAAGCGACCTCCAGTATCGATACACGTACCGAGAGCATTGTGCAGAAAGGTATGGATAACCTGATGAAGGGAAGAACTGTATTCGTTATCGCCCACAGACTGTCCACCATCCGCAACAGCAACGCGATCATGGTACTGGAACATGGCCGTATCATCGAAAGAGGGGACCATGAGGAACTGATCGCACAGAAAGGGACCTATTACCAGTTGTACACCGGTAAGCTGGAGTTGTCGTAAACAGTTTAGCCCGGGGTGTTTTGCAGTTTTACACAGGGTATATGTCAATTTGGGACGTAACACTTTTCAAGTTTGTTACGTCCCAAATTGCAGAAAGGACTCCATATGAACAATATTATTTTCCTGGGAGACAGTATCACGGATGCGTTCCACAATATGGATGGAGCAAATTCGTTGGGGAGAGGCTATGTCAGGCGGATTGCGGACAGGCTGTATGATGATGGATACAAAGGGGAAATCCGTAATGCAGGACACGACGGCTTCACAGCAGCCGGAGTGCTGCGGATGCTGGAGTATGACTGCCTCCGGCATCAGCCGGATCTGGTTTCCGTATTGGTTGGATGCAATGATGCAGGCATATACATGAATACAGGAAAAACTCTGAAAGAGCAGGGATTTCAGCAAAATTATGAAGAATTGCTTCGGAGGCTGACATACGAAACAAAAGCTTCTGTAGTCTGTATGGGACCTTTTATCTTTCCGTTTCCGGAAGAGTATGCCCATTGGATTCCTACAATCAGGGAAGCAGAAAACATTGAGCGAAGAGCCGCGGAGAAATATGGGGCTGTCTTCCTGCCTCTTCATGACAGACTAAATGAGGTGGCCAGGGAAATAGGATATTATGCCGTTACGACAGATGGCATCCATCTGACAGAACGTGGTGCACATATTGTAGCTGACGAATGGATACACTGCATCGACTTCTTGCCCTGTCAGCTGCATGGCTAAATAGTTGCGTTAAAATGAGGATAAGGCTTGACTTCCGGCGCTGCACTATGGTATAGTAGTCTGGCGATGGAAGTAGGTCTTTTTTTTATGCCTAAAATTCGGGCAGCTGTCGCGGGCTGCCGGTAACACGTCAACATTATGAAATGAAGCGAGGTGGAAGTTGTGCGTACAAGAATTACATTAGAATGTACAGAATGCAAGCAGCGGAACTACAACATGACAAAGGATAAGAAAACACATCCGGAGCGCATGGAAACAAAGAAGTACTGCAGATTCTGCAAATCACACACAGTGCACAAAGAAACAAAATAGTCGCTGGCAGAAGGAGTGGTCGTCATGAGTGGAGAGAAAACTCAGAAAAAAGGCTGGTTTAAGGGTCTTAAAGCAGAATTTAAGAAAATTATCTGGCCGGATAAGTTAACACTTGCAAAGCAGACAGTAGCGGTTGTTTCGGTCACTGTTGTTCTGGGAGTCATCATAGCAGTTGTTGACTTTCTTGCCCAGAATGGCGTAGATATGCTGGTTGGATAATCGTAGACTGTAAGCGAGAAAGGTGATTTTATGTCAGAGGCAAAATGGTATGTTGTTCATACTTATTCCGGGTATGAAAACAAAGTAAAGGCCAACATTGATAAAACGATCGAAAACAGACACCTGGAAGATCAGATCCTTGAAGTGCGCGTACCGATGGAAGATGTCGTGGAGATGAAAAACGGGGTGCAGAAAGCTACCCAGAAAAAGATGTTTCCAGGGTATGTCCTGATTCATATGGTTATGAATGATGACACATGGTATGTAGTGCGGAATACAAGAGGAGTAACCGGATTTGTCGGTCCCGGATCCAAGCCGGTTCCATTGACGGATGCAGAAATGGCCCCTCTTGGAATCAAGAGAGAAAACATTGTTGTGGATTATGAAATCGGTGACAATGTTCAGGTGATCGCGGGAGCCTGGGCGGATACAGTGGGTGTGGTTCAGGCCATTAATATGGCAAAAGGAAGTCTCACCATCAATGTTGAGCTGTTTGGCCGCGAAACGCCAGTAGAGATAAGTTTCGCTGAAGTGAAAAAAATGTAGTCAATAGTGGGAGGGGATTTCAAATTCCCGCCAATACCACAAGGAGGTAATGAAAATGGCAAAAAAAGTAGAAGGTTATATTAAATTACAGATTCCTGCTGGAAAGGCAACACCGGCTCCTCCGGTTGGACCTGCACTTGGACAGCATGGTGTAAACATCGTTGAATTTACAAAGCAGTTTAATGCTAGAACAGCTGATCAGGGAGATCTGATCATTCCTGTAGTTATCACAGTTTACAACGACAGAAGCTTCAGCTTCGTGACAAAGACACCTCCGGCAGCAGTTTTGATTAAGAAAGCATGCAAGATCAAATCTGGTTCAGGCGTGCCGAACAAGAAAAAGGTTGCTACAATTACAAAAGCACAGCTGCAGGAAATTGCAGAGACAAAGATGCCAGACCTTAACGCTGCAAGCGTTGAAGCAGCAATGAGCATGATTGCCGGTACCTGCAGAAGTATGGGTGTAACAGTAGAAGAATAAGCACTTTCTTTATAAAGTTAATTGTAATAAGAGTGGGAGGGTTATCCCGACATTACCACAAGGAGGTATTTTTTAATGAAAAGAGGAAAAAAATATACAGAAGCTGCAAAAGTAATCGAAAGAGGAACACTTTACGATAAGGATGAGGCAGTTTCTTTAGTGAAAAAGACAGCAGTAGCTAAATTTGACGAAACAATCGAAGCTCATATCAGAACAGGATGTGACGGACGTCATGCTGATCAGCAGATCCGTGGTGCAGTTGTACTTCCTCACGGAACTGGAAAGAAAGTCCGCATTCTTGTGTTTGCAAAAGATGCAAAAGCTGAAGAAGCAAAAGCAGCAGGAGCAGATTTTGTAGGCGGAGATGAGCTGATTCCAAAGATCCAGAATGAGAACTGGTTTGAATTTGACGTAGTAGTTGCTACACCGGATATGATGGGTATTGTTGGACGTCTTGGACGTGTACTTGGACCAAAAGGTCTTATGCCGAACCCGAAAGCCGGAACAGTTACTATGGATGTTACAAAGGCAATCCAGGATATCAAAGCTGGTAAGATTGAATACAGACTTGATAAGACAAATATTATCCATGTGCCGATCGGTAAAGCATCCTTTACTGAGGAGCAGCTTGCAGACAACTTCCAGACGCTTATTGATGCAGTAAACAAAGCCAGACCGGCAGCTGTAAAAGGTCAGTTCCTTAAGAGCGTGACACTTACATCTACAATGGGACCTGGTGTGAAAGTTAATCCGGCTAAACTGGTTTAATTTGAAATGCATATATGAAAAAACGCCCTTCAGCAAAAGCCGAAGGGCGTTTTTTGTGAAAGTTTCAAAAATGCCCGGGGTGTTACGCAGTTTTACCCAGGGTATACTGCAATTTGACACGTAACACTTTTAAACTTTGTTACGTGTCATATATTTATATGCCAAGCAGAGCCAACTTGTCGAGCACACCTGCTGGCACATATTGCGGATAATAGACTGTTAAGGCATAATAGACATTGCGGCTACTATTTTGGGGAGATCATAAGTGGAGTCTCCCGGAGGAAATGTAAGGAAAAAGTTTTAAAGGAGTCGAGAGCAGTGCAGAAGATTTTAGCGTTCTGTAAAGAGGGGAAAGATCCGGAAGGTATAGAACATAAGGTGGAAGAATATCTCAAAGAACTTCAGGAAAATGAAAAATGGTTTATCATCCTTCCGTGCAGGAAAAATGAGATTGTACTGGAAGAAGGAGAAATCAGCTTTATAGAGCGGGATAAGCGTGTGACGCGGATCCATACAGAGCAGGGCGATGTTATTACAACTATGAAGGTTTCGGAAGTCTATACACATCTCGATCATACGAGATTTGTTCTCTGTCATAACAGTTTCATTGTAAATATGGAAAAAATAAGAATTTTCAACAGATCAGAGATTACATTAAGAAGCGGTGAAGTCATTCCGATCAGCCGCTCCCACTGGAAAAATACGAAAGAAACTTTTGACAACTGGGCAGGAAGATACATGAAGAGATTCCGCCAGGCAAAGAAGCCGTCAGAGGAGGAGCAGACAGGGAGCGAAGAGGAATAAGCTATAGAGAGGAAATATAGGGGCGGAGTATAAATGGCCGCCCCTAATCTGGCATCTCCTTTAATATCTGGATCTGCTTTTGAATGATCTGCCTGGTTTCTTCGCGGCTGTAGGCGATGGAAGAGTTTTCCAGGCTGGAGAAATAATCAAAGAAGGCCTGACCGATATAGCTTTCTGATATATAGAAGCCAAGGAATTTATTTTGGCTGTCCAGAAAGCATAGGAAAATAGAATAGTCGGAAAACGCCTCATAATATGCCCGGTCAGTAAGAAGCGGACTTGGTTTCAGCATGGTATATTCTCCTGTTTCCAGGCTTGTCTCCAGGAAGTATTCCAGCATTTTTTGACGTACCAAAGGCGAAAATTCTACCGGGATACAGGCGTATGGCCCGGCGAAACGCCCTGTCTGGCAGAAACGCTCAAGGCCGCTTAGCGTGAAATAGTTGTGAAAAGTATAGGGCGCCGGAAACCGGTTTTTAAAGCTGTCTTTCAGCATTTTCGGATCGATGAAATCCGTGTTTTCCGGAGAGGATGCCCACACATCCGGATCGTAGAGCATGGAAAATACACAGGGCTGTGACTCCAGCACACGGGAAGAGGTCTGTTTGGCCATAGTGATCTCTCCGTAGAAATTTAAAATTTCTTCCGGCTCGCGGCGCATAAAAAGGAAAGGCGCAGCGGACTGAAATTGTTTTTCTGCTTCCCGGAAATATTGTTCTACGACATCCGCCTTGTCCAGTAAAATAGATGATTTTAAATCAGCTGTCAGCAGAAGGACACTGCTTTCTGTTACCAAATAATAGGGATATAGAAGCGCACTTGTATCAATGTGCGCTTCTTTGCTGTAATAAAAAAACGGCTGGTAAGGATAGCGGGTCAGAGCAAAAGCCAAAGTACATTGTAAAAGTTCCAGGTTGGAATTAACATTTTCGGATTTTTCCGGATTCTGACAAAGGCAGAATAAATGTTTCAGATCAAATTTCCGGCCGAGTTTTTCCGAAAGATGAAGAATGATCCGAAAAAAAGAAATACAGTCAGGCGGAAAATTCGTCAGCAAAACAGGCGCGTTTTCAGAACGAAGCAAAGAGTGTTCCAAAAAGTGCTGAAGTTTTTCCTCGATGGCAAAGGAAAGTTGTATCTGATGTTTCGCTGAAATAACCGGAGAGTAAGAGAGGGCGGAAAAATCCGGCGTTGCCAGATTCTCCAGAATATTTTGTATATACTTCCGGTTATAATAAGCTGGTTTCCCGATACGCTCTAATTCGTAGAGTTCTATGAGTTCCTGCCTTTGCTGCGGATTGATGCGCAGATAGAGACAGAATTGAGAAATAAATTCCGGCCCGGGAAGGCGCTTCCCCGTCACCATTCGCTGCAGTGAAGTACGATCCAGACCGGATATTTTGGAAAGCTGATAAATATTTGTTCCGGTATCTTCTATATATTGGCGACATTTTTCGCTGAAATCTGACATAATAAATCCCCCTTCAAATAAAATACACTTATTATGTGATATTTTCTTAAATGATACAGAAGAACAGAAAAATTTACAAGACAGGCTGCACAAATAGCCCGTCTTGTGCAAAAAGAGGAAAAAAACAGGCGCACAGAAAGGAGCACATATTGACAGCCTTTCGGAAAGCAGGAGTATACTAATAATGGTACGGTGTTTTTGTCGGCGCACGACAAAGGAACCGGAATATGAGAAGAGCAGACCGAATGCTGCAAAAGGAGGAGATGGCAAAGTATGAGAAAAAGAATAAAAAGGGGAGGAGCGCTCCTGCTTGCTTTGACTCTTGCGCTTACTCCGGTAACGCTTCAGGCGGAAGAGGGAGTGCCGGAGCAGACAGAAAAGAGCCTGGCAGGAACGGAAGAAGGACAGTTTTCTGCTGATGTTAATACTGCGGACAGTAAAGAGACATCACAGACAGAGTCAGTAAAAGAGACGCCCCAGGCAGAGACAGGGAGTGCCGGAACGGAAGACCCAGCTAATACCACGCAGGCTGATGGGGAAGATGAGCAGTATGACGTGACAAAACCTGTCATCGAGAAGGTAGAGTTTCCGCAGAACGGCAAGACTCTGACGCAGGAGGATACTCTGGAGCTCCTTGTATATGCAAAAGATATGGAGAGCGGGATCAACCGTGCAGAAGCTTACGTCTATTTTCAGGATGAAGATGGAAATGGTACAAGTTATTCGATGGACTCTTCCTATGATGAGGAGAGGGACTGCTATGTGCTGACCTGTCCTTTGAAGGGCATCCGTGCGGTAAGCGGATATGTTGGAAGCCTCAGTGTAGTGGACAACAGGGACAATTATGCAAGCTGGACGGTATCGGATAATACGGGGTATCTTTATACGTTTGATCTTGCCCGGGAGGAAGACCCGGTTATTCCGGTGCAGAATCTTAAGCTTGACCGGAATCAGGCGACAGTAAAAGCGGAGATAAGGTGACATTTACTTTTGAAGTGGATGTGCCGGACAGCATTACCGATGCGCGTATGCTCGAAGTAGAGATTGAAAATGAAAAGGGAACGCATTCTTGGTCTATGCAGGCGAATCTGCAGAAGACCGGCGAATATTCTGTCAGCTTTGATATTGATTCTTATATGACAAATGGGAAATGGATGCTGTCAGAGGTGGAACTTCTCACCGAAAGCGGAACGATCCCCCTTGTGCTGGAAGGGCAGGAGGACATCTGGTTTGAAGTGACTGGAAATGATGATGTGAAAGAAGATACAGAAGCGCCGAAGATCACATCCATTGAAGTGGATAAGAACGGCGAGATCCTTGAAGCGGGTGATTCCGCAACAATCCGGGTCAAGGCGGAAGACAACGTAGGGATTAATACTTCTAACGCCAGCCTGAGTATGTACGCTGCGGCCGATATTGCCGACGGAAGTTATTACATTGACCTTGAGTGGAACGAAGAGGAACAGGTATTTGAAGGCGTGTTTGAAGTGACGGAGGATACCTATCCCTGTGAGTGGTACATCGGTAACGTGGACATTTATGACACGTCCGGCAATGAAGCGCCCGTAAATGAAATCGGTCCGAATGTTGGCGCTACATATCCCTGGTATGTCCAGGTGACAAACGGTTCTACATTCGTGAATCCGACTTATACAGTCAATATCAGTTTCATGACATTGGACGCCAATGGAAGATGGCAGGAGACAGAACGTGTCACCAAAGAGAATGTGGAGAGACGTACGACCTTAGAAGAAGCAGGGATCAGCCTGCCGGAGTACTCCAGTAATTACGAGGGAATCCAGCAGATCGGATGGCAGACGTCTATGGGCAGAGAGGTAACTTCCGATATGCAGGTTGTGGAAAATCTGGGCTATCTCTATGTCTATGCCAAGTATGACAAGCTTCCGGTTTACCTTTCCTACCGCTATGTCAATGCAGACGGAGAGGAAGCATATGAACGGGAAGAGGCTCCGATCCTCATGTCCGGTGACGCCACCTATAGTGATGTGGAGACTTATCTGAAAGACATTCCGGCTCCGGAAGACAGTTATGAAGGCCTTGAGTTCCAGAAATGGGAGATCACTTCTTATTATCAGGATGCAGACGAGCCGCTGATGACTTCAAATAATATATCTGTCAGCGCTTCCTACGACAAGAATCTGGGTATTGTTTCCTTTGGTTATCTGGATAATAAGGATGAATGGAAACATATCACCAGGGTCTACCCTGTAGAAAAGGGAAGCACTTACGGCGATGTGATAAAGCAGGCGGAATCTTTCCGGCCGGATGATGCATCTGACGAGATCGAGCTGACAGGCTGGACAGTAGATGAATATGCTGGATCTATCACAGAAGAAGTGATGGACAGCTACGGATACATAAATCTGGAGGGAGATTACGGCGATAAATGTGTTGTAATGGGAACCCGGATTTATTACACGGAAGAGGGCTATCAGACAGAGGATTCAGATACCTATATTGTGGATAAAGGCACATCATATCAGGAGATCTATGATAAAATGGAAGCTCTGGATATGCCGAAGATGTATCCGGGACTAGACTTTGAGAGCTGGGACAGCTCGTATGACGGAGAAATCGAGGTCAGCGGCGCCAGGATCACTTCTTACGCTATATATAAACAGGCGATGATCCGCATGCTCATCGATCCGAAGTTTGAAGATCTGGACGGAGCAGGCATGGGACCAGAGGAAGAAGTTGAGTTCATCAAGTGCTTTGTTGTGGACAGAGGGGATGAGATCACTCTGCCATCCAGCTTTGAAGGGTATGAAAATGTTACCTGGCTTAACTATCCGGAAGGCGGAAAAGTGACAGGAGATTATGACAGGACATTCTACGGATATGTACCGGGAGGAAGCACGCAGCCGGAAGATCCGGATGAGCCGACCGAACCGGAAGATCCGGATGAGCCGACGCAGCCGGAAGAACCGGAACAGCCGGATAATCCTTCCACACCGGAGCAGGAGGAAGGAACAAAGCTTCCTGAAAGCGCAGTATCTGGTATTATTACAGCAATCGAGAGTACAGATGAGGGAGAAGATATCA